>CALJYC010000020.1 GCA_937984275.1 uncultured bacterium
GTAGAGGTTGCCGTCCTTGAGGCTGCGGAGGACGTAGACGTAGTGCACGCCTTGGTATCGGGCGGATGGCAACGTGGTTGCCAGCTGCTTGGGGCCCCGTAAAATCGGCGCTTCGCGCCAGACCACGGGGCTCCCGTAAAGGCGGCCCCTACGGGCCCGCCCACGGTACTCCGCCCAAGGGCGAAGCCCCGTGACAAAAAGGGAGGGCAGCCTGAGGCTGTCCTCCCTTTTTGTTTTACGGGGTGACCCCAACGAGATTCGAACTCGTGTTACCGGCGTGAGAGGCCGATGTCCTAACCACTAGACGATGGGGCCTGAATTTGGTCGATGCGTTCTCTAACAGATTTTGGCTCGGGGACTAGGATTCGAACCTAGATAGCCAGTACCAGAAACTGGAGTCCTGCCGTTAGACGATCCCCGAATGGTCCCGACACCTTACTTAGGGCGTCGGGCGGCGGCACTATAGCGGCAAGCCCTCACTCAGCAAGCAAGTGCCGGGTTGCCATAATCCTTACTTTTTTAGTCATGTATATTTCATCCATTTTTTCAATGAAATTAGGATTTTCTTGGAACGTTTCCAATTGTTGACTTGACCTGCCGGAAAACTGGGGAATAGTCAGAGCTCCGCCTGCGGCTGCATTTTGCGTGGCCGGGCGACAGGAGCCTCATGACTTCGTGGAAAGAACAGCTTGGTGATCGGATCCCGGACCAACTTGGTGGCGAGGTGGATCTCTTCGAGGGTCAGATCGCGCTCAAAAAGCAAGGCAAGATCGACGACAAGATCTTCGCCGAGACCCGGCTTCGCCGAGGTGTGTACGGGCAGCGCTACGACAACGGCCTTCGCGACGATGGCACCGGTCAGAAGACGTTGACGTTCCCCTGCGGTGATCTCACAAAGGGGCCGGACACGGTGTGGGACGCGCCGGGCATGATGCGCATCAAGATTCCGTTCGGGAAGCTCACCGTCGAGCAGCTCGAGGTGTTGAGCGAGCTCGCCGAAGAGAACTCCGATTCGATCCTTCACGTCACCACGCGCCAGGACATTCAGCTTCACTTCATTCACATCGAAGAAGCTCCCGACATGATGCGCCGGCTCGCGTCAGTTGGCATCACGACGCGCGAAGCCTGTGGCAACAGCGTCCGCAACGTAACCGCGTGCGAGTACGCCGGGGTCTGCACGACGCAGGCATTCGACGTCACCCCGTACGCCAACGCGATTACACAATACCTGTTGGGTCACCCCGACGTTCAAGATTTCGGCCGCAAGTTCAAGATTGCGTTCTCGGGCTGCGAAGACAATCCTTGTGGTCTCGTCACCTTCCACGACCTCGGGGCGGTCGCGCAGGTCAGAGACGGCAAGCGCGGATTCCGAGTCGTCGTGGGTGGAGGGCTCGGCGCGGTCCCGGTGCAAGCCAAGGTGCTCGCCGAGTTCTGCCCGGAGGAAGAGCTCTTTCCGCTCACTCAGGCGGTGGCGCGCGTCTTCGCTCGCCTCGGTGAAAAGCAGAGCCGTGCCCGTGCCCGCATCAAGTTCCTCGTGCAAAAGGTCGGCATCGACGAGTTCAAGAAGCTCGTGGCCGATGAGCGCGAGACGCTTCGCCCCGACGAGCGTTGGACTGCCTTCTTGGACGACCTGCACGCCACCGACGAAACGCCGGTGCGCGAGGCTGGTGCGGTTCCGAGCGGCGCGTCCGCCGGGTTCAAGGCGTGGGCCGAGCACAACCTCAAGCCCCAGGCCCAAGAGGGATACTACTCTGCCATCGTGAAGCTCCCGCTCGGAGACTTTACCGCCGCGCAGGGCCGCGCACTCGCACGGCTCGCTCGTGAGCTCACCGGCGACTCGATTCGTTGCACGGTGGAGCAGAACCTCACCTTCCGCTGGCTCAGTGGCGCAGATGCGGAAACGTTCTACGAGGGCCTCGTCGCGCTCAACATGGCCGCAACCGGTGCCGGCACGATCACCGACATGACCTCGTGCCCCGGCACCGACACCTGCAAGCTTGGCATCTCCGCATCACGCGGGTTGACGGGCGAGCTTCGCAAGCGGCTCACCGTGATCGAGGACGAGCTCGACCCGGCGATTCGGGCGCTCCGCATGAAGGCCAGCGGGTGCTTCAACTCCTGTGGCCAGCACCATGCGGCCGATATTGGCTTCACCGGCGTGAGCCGACAGGTCGGCGGCCGGAAGGTTCCGCACTTCAACATCGTCCTTGGCGGTCAGTGGACCGAGAACGCCAAGAGCTATGGCTTGGTGGTGGGCGCCGTCCCCTCGAAGAACATTCCCAAAGCCGTCGAGCTGATCACGGAGTATTACCTCGCCAACCGGGAGGGAGCGGAAAGCTTCCAAGCGTTCATGGCGCGCGTGGGCAAGAAGGAATTCCGCAAGGTGCTTGCGCCCATTCAGAAGCCGCCCAGCTACGAGGAAGACCCCAGCTACTACAGCGACTGGGGCAACCCACGCGAGTACACGATTGGCGACATCGGCGTCGGCGAGTGCGCGGGCGAGATAGTGCCGTTCGTGGAGTTCGGCCTTCAAGAAGCGGAGCAACAGCTCCACGACGCGCAGGATGCGCTCGAAGCGGGCCAAGCTGCGATCGCGTCCGCCGGTGCCTTCAAGGCGATGGTCACCGCCGCCAAGGCGCTGGTTCGCCACCTCGAGGTTCAAGTCAAAGACGACGCAGACGATGTCGTCGCGAACTTCAAGACCCACCTTCACGACACGGCGCTCTTCCACGACCCGTTTGCAAAAGGGAAGTTCGCCACGTACCTCCTCAAGATGCATGACGATCAGTCATTCAAGAGCGCCAACGACGAGATCGCGCACCGCACGCTCGATGAAGCGCAGTTGTTTCTCGAAGCCGCACACGCGTGCTACCAGCGTCTCACCGAAGCAGCAGCAACAGCCGCCGCCGCGGAGTAAGGCCATGCAAGCAACCAAGTTCCAGGTGAAGGTCTACACGAGAGCCGGCGACATCGAGCTGGAGAAGCTCATTCCCGTCTTCCACGAATGGATTCGCGCCAAGAAGATCTCCGACGAGCTCTTGATCGACGTGGCGGATTATGCCCACGTCCCGCAGGGGCCAGGCGTCGTTCTCATCGGCCATCAGTCGGACTACTACCTCGACGTCGCCGACAACCGCCCCGGGCTGCTGTATAGCCGCAAGCGGGGTTTCGACGGCGACTTCCAGGCAGGCATCGACGACGCCTTCCGCCGCGCGCTGAACGCATGCCGGCTCCTCGAAGAGGAGAGCAGCCTCGGGCTCGAGTTTGCGACGGACGAAGTCCTCTTCCGAGTGCAGGATCGCCTGGCCGCCCCCAATGAGGACGCGACCTACGACGCCTACAAGCCCGCGCTGGAGCAGGCTGCAGGCGCGTTTTTCGGACACGCACCTTCGCTCGAGCGGCTCGGCAGTGAGCGGGAACCCTTCGCTGTCCGCATCAGCACTGGCGCCGGCGGCACGGTCGCCGACGCGCTCGCCCGCCACTGACATCCCTGGCGTTCTTTTTGGCGCCTACTCGTTTCGCGGTACAAACCTCAGCCAGGAGCTGATGTGTTGAAGTACCCCGTTGCCTTGTTGTTGCTCTCGATCCTCTGCGCCTCAACTGCGTGCTCGCGTAGCGAAGCCCCGGAGAATGTCACCGATGGAGAGTGGGCCCGGGCGAGCGCCAACGGAGACGACGCATCGCTGAGCCATGTACGCGCCGCGGCACGTGCGTTGGCCCAACCCCAGGCAACCGTGGACTACGTGGCGGCCGAGATGGAAGGCGTGATCATGGCGCGAACGAAGAGCCAAGCCCTGATGCACTACGATGGCTATCGCGTGACGCTGACCACCCCTGGCGAGCGGGTCACACGAATCACGTTTGAGCTCATCGAGGCCAAGCCGGCCATCGAGCAGATGACCAGCATGTTCGGTGAGCCGCGGGAAGTTCGCAAGGGCATGCTCTACCAGCACGAGTCCGTCGCGACCGGGTCAACCATCGTCATTCTCGCCGAGCCAGTGTCGATGCCCGCGAACGACGCAAGCCTCGTCCGCCGTATCGTCATCGAAGGCGCGCGCACCCGCTAGCCACCGCTCAGAGCTCGAGCGCTCGGATGCGCGCGACGACACGCTCGTCCGCAGGTGGAAGCGGATAGTCGTCGAGATCGTCTGGCGCCACCCACGCATGGTCGGCGACCTGCAGGTGGCGCACTTCGCCGGCGCGCAGCTCGCATCGGTAGAACAGAAGGAGCACGTCTTTTTCGGGGTACCGATGGTGAGTGACGTCGAGAATCTCGGCGACCTCGAGGTCGATACCGCACTCCTCTCGGCATTCGCGCGCCAGTGCCTCCTCGGGCGACTCCCCGTCTTCGAGCTTGCCGCCGGGGAACTCCCACATACCTGCCAAGTGCTGCCCCTCCGCGCGACGAGTGAGGAGCACCCGGCCGTTCTCGATCACGACCGCGGCAGCCACCACGATGGGGGCGGAGGCCCGTGGGCGATGCGCAGCGTCGGCTTTACGGGCCACCTCAGGGCATCTCCCCGATCGCACGACGCAGCTGCGCACTGGCAACGCGCAGCCCGATCGCGGAATCTACGACATCGACTTGCGCGCGGATCAGCTCGGCCTGTGCCTGAAGGAGAGTGGTCGTGTTGACGACGCCGGCTTGGAGCTGCTCGCGTGTGACGCGATATCCTTCGCGCGCTGCGCTGAGCCCGAGCCTGGCGGATTGCATCGCCGACCGCGCGGCAAGCATCCCGTGATACCCCTCGGCGACCTCGACACGAACCAAATCTTGAAGCGCGATGACGTCCGCATGGGCGCGGTCTAGCTCGGCTTGAAGCTGCTTGGCGCGACCTTGCGCTCGCGCCGTCTCGTTTGGCGACCATCGAATCACGGCCCCCGCTTCCCAAGTCGCATCGAACCCGTCTTGCTGCGGAATGACACGCAGGTTGGGGTTTGAGTACTGGGCGCTTCCTCGAATCAGCAGGTCGGGCATTCGGCCCCCGATGGCAGAGCGAAGTTGATGCTTGCTAGCCTCGATGTACGCGCGCAGCGCGAGCAGATCCGGACGATCCCGAAATGCCCGCTCCTTCAGGTCATCCTCTGTATCCGTCGGAACGTCGGCGACGGGCCCCGAGAGGTCCTCGCCGAGCGTTGGCAGCTCATCGGTATGCATCAGGGCTTGGAGCGCGCGGGTGGCGACTTGCAAACCAAGTTTGGCGCGTTCGACCGCGACCCTCGCGGCCTCCTGCTGCGCCTCGACTCGAAGGAGATCGACCCGTGCTGCTGAGCCCGCCTGCACCAACGACTCGGTTTCCTTCCTTTGTGACTCGGCGGCTTCCAACGCAAAGTTCGCAACCCCGAGCCCGGCTTCCGCGCGCGCGAACTCGTAGTACGCCTGCCGCGCGGCGAAGGCGACGTTGTTGCGCTCCGCCTCGATTTGATAGCCGGCTGCGACCTTGTTCTTCTTGGCGGCTCGGTACGCGGGCAGCGCTTCGGCAAGCGAGTCGGTGAACGAGTACACCAGGGTTGCGTCACTCGCGAACTGTTGGGTCAACGATGGGAAACTCAACGGGCCAAGGCCCGGGATGTCGTAGGTTGGGTTATTGACCGGGCTGAGCCTCGAATAGCGGCCGAGCAGGTCGAGTCTCGGAACCAGGGCCGACATCGCCTGCATCGCCCCACCCTTTGCATCGAGCAACAACGTCTTGGTGCGATCGAGATCCGGCGACGTCGCCACCACTTGAGTGACCGCTTGCCTGGAGGTCAACCCACCGGGCACATACAACGAGCGGAGCGCGCGCGCGGCGGCGTCGTCCTGCTCGTCCGCCGGAACATCGGGGAGCGTCTCGGGTTGGGTCTTCGCCTCATCCTTGGGCGGCGCCTGCGCATGGGAACCAGTCGCGCTCAGACCGAAGAGGATGGCCGCGACGCCGATGACAACCGTGTACCGATGAATGCTCATGAATGCTCCTTGCCGAAGGCATGATACGCCACGGACCAATGGGCCAGCTTGCCGGGCCCGCGGCGCTAATCTATAGCCGTCGCCTATGGTTCAGGGACTCAAGGTTGCGGTGGTTGGAGCCACCGGCATGGTGGGCGCGGAGATGCTGCGTGTGCTCGAGGAGCGCGCGTTTCCGATTCGTGAGCTGGTGCCTGTGGCATCGGCTCGGAGCGCCGGGAAGACCGTAACGTTCAAAGGAGCCGAGCACGCAGTCGTTGAAATCGCGCCGGAGGTCTTCGAAGGCGTCGACCTGGCCCTCTTCTCCGCCGGTGGCGGCACGTCGCGGAAGTGGTCACCGATTGCGGCGAGCAAGGGCGCGCTCGTGGTCGACAACTCGTCTGCATTCCGGGGCGACCCCGAGGTTCCGCTCGTCGTGCCCGAGGTCAACCCGGGTGCGGCGGCCAACCGGCCCAAGGGCATCATCGCCAACCCAAACTGCTCCACCATCCAGATGGTCGTTGCACTCAAGCCCCTTCACGACGAGGCCCGGCTCAAGCGTGTCGTCGTCGCAACCTACCAGGCGATCAGCGGCTCTGGCGCCACGGCCGTTGCCGCCTTCGAAGCCCAGGAAGATGCGACTGCCCGTGGCGGCGAGGTCGATAAGGACAAGCTTTCCGGCCAGTTGAGCCGCAATCTTCTGATGCATTGGAAGCCTGATCCCGAAACGGGCTACCAAGAAGAAGAGCTGAAGATGGTCACCGAGACTCGCAAGATTTTCGGAGACCCTGCCATCGCTGTCTCGCCTACGGCCGTCCGCGTGCCGGTCATCACGGCCCACAGCGAGGCGGTCACTGTCGAGACCCACGAGCCTCTCACGGCCGAACGCGCCCGCGAGCTCCTCAGCCGAGCCGAGGGCGTCGAGGTGGTCGACGATTTGAGCCAGGGAATCTACCCGCAGCCGATCGACGCGGCGGGCCAGGATCCGGTCTACGTCGGCCGCATCCGCGAGGACATCGGCAATCCCGGGGGCATCCAGATGTGGGTCGTCTCGGACAACCTCCGCAAGGGCGCGGCCCTCAACGCGGTCCAAATCGCGGAAACGGTTCTATTAAAGTGACGAAATGTCAGGCCTTGTCGTAGAAGAAGGGCGGATCATGTCAGTTTGTCCGCCGCCCTCCCGAAAACACACAGCTTTTAGGCGCCGGCCGTTGGCCCGGGGATTGCACGCAGGTTGGGGTATGCGCAACGGATTCTTATTCTTATCCACCCTGCTCGCAGCACCCCTCTTGCTGGCCCCGGCCGCGTCTGCCCAACCGGCCGTAGATCGAATCTCCTCGATCGACGGCGACAGCGGTTTCCTCGACGACGCCCAGGCCCGGATTTTCAATCGCGTGCACTGCGGGGTCGCGGACGCGCCCGGTTCGGGCGGTACTGGAGGCTCAGGCGGTGTCGGAGGCGTAGGCGGGGCAGACGGTGTCGAAGGCGCAGGCGGCTTTGGCGGCGCCGGAGCAGGGTTCGCCACGAAAGCCGATCCCTCCGAGGTGCAGTTTGAGATTCGCCTGGACCAGGCGAGCACGGCTCCTGATGTCTGGCTCTGGATCGGTAAAGACGGCGCGAATTGTCAAAATCTCGCGGAACGCGACGGCACCCAAGGCTTGTGTGCGGAGATGGCCAGGAACCCACAGGCGGTGGGACTCAACGAGATCGTCACCAACCTGGTCCTTCAGGACTTGCTCGATCCCATGGCGGGTAGCCCCCCCAGCCCCATCGCCACCTGCGACAGCTCGGGCATATCGGGCACGAAGTATCAGATCTTCGTGTTTCGCGAAGCGCCATCGAGCGACATCGGGCCCGAGAGGTACGGCGTCGCCGAGTTCTGGATCGACGTCGTCAATCCTGACCCACCGAACGTCAACACGAACGAGCAGCGCCAATCCACCTTCACGGTGCGGTGGAACACTCCAGACCCGCCCGACAACATCCAAGCCTGGGAGCTTTGGTACTCCAGCGCTACCAGCACAAACCCGCAAAAGACCAACGCTAGCACCACGCAGCCCGATGCTCGAGAGCTCAGCATTACCGCGGCGGAGCTCGGCCTGTCCGAAGGTGAGTCGGCCACTCTCTACGCACGGAACTACGACATGGCGTTCATCTCGGATCCGTTTGGTGGCAACCAGAGCGAGCTGTCCGACGGCGTTCCAGTGGTCGCAACCTCAGTCGTGGGCTACTGCGACGCAAGCGGCCACTGCGGGGGGTGCTCGGCATCACCGCTGACGCTCACCGGCGGTGCTCCGGACCTGCTCCTCTGGCTCTTAGGAATCGCGATGGCGTTGATTGGCGTTCGGAGGCTCCGTCGGTGAAACAGCTCGCTTCGGCCCTCGTATTGATCGCGGCGATCGGGCTTCTGCCCGAGCGTGCGAGTGCGGAGGTGATCGGCGGGTCGGCCGAAGAGGGCTGGAGCCCCGAGGGCTATCTCCTGTCGTTCGGAGTCGGCGCGTATCGACCCGATCCGGGCAGTCAGGAGTTCGACCTCGTCTACCCTACCGGACAGGGTCCGATTCTGCTCGCTGAGTTTGATTTCTATCTCTATCGTATTCCGTTCCTTGGGCCGATCGGCATCGGCTTGGCCGGGGGCTGGGCGGGGTACAAGGGCGCCCTCTGCGTCGACGGAACGATCACGCCGAGCGGCTGCGAGCCCTCCACCCAGAGCGCCAAGTTCAGTCTCTTTCCTCTCAACGCGATGGCCGTCCTACGAGTCGATTCGCTTGCTCGCAAAACACCCGTCCCGCTCGTGTTCACCGGTAAGGTCGGATACAACACCGTCTTCTTCAAGGAGGAAAACTCCGGAAGCGGCCGCAGTCACGGCTTCGGTTGGGCCGCACAGATTGCGCTGGAGCTCAACTTCGTCAACGAGCGGCGCGCCAATGCCCTCGACGAAGATTGGGGCATCAACAGCTCCTTCTTCTTCTTCGAGCTCGCCGGCTCGCAGGCGAACAACCGCGCACCGGTCGGCGACAAGTTCTACTTCACCGGCGGTGTCGGGCTGACGTTCTAGCGCCTGCGCGGTGGCTCACCCGCCGTGGCTCGGTCGAACGCGTCTCCTGGACCGTCGAAGCGCGCGAGCTCGATCTCGATGAGCGTGAGCCCCTGGGCCGGGGCGGTTTGGCCCGCATCCGATCGGTCGGAATCATCACGGAGCATGCCGGGGACGTCGTCGGGCGTGAATCGGCCGCGGCCCACCTCCACCAACGTCCCGGCCATGATCCGAACCATGTTCTTCATGAACGAATTGCCCACTACCTCGATCGCCAGCAGGTCAGCGCGACCGTTCCAATCGGCCAGCACGTTGACCTCGAACATCTCTCGAACGACGACCTCGCGTTGATCCCCCGATTGGCGAAACGCCCGAAAGTCGTGCGTGCCTAGGAAGTGTTTGGCGGCCGCTCCCATGGCTTCGATGTCGAGGTAGTCCTCGACGCGGTCGCTCCGGTTCTCGACGTCCCGGCGCGCCCCCTTCGGCCCGAGCTGCCACACCTGCTTCCGCATCATCGGGTCTCGCTGCCGGCCGCACCGCACCACATAGCGGTAGCGCTTGTGCGCCGCGTGGAACCGGGGATTGTAGCGGCGGTAGCAGGGCTGCGCGTCGTGGACGACGATGTCCTGGGGAAGCCGAGCGTTCAGCCCGCTGATCCACCCGTCCCGGGGAACCTCGATCTCGGCCGTAAAGCTCGCGATCTGCCCCAGCGCATGGACCCCGGCATCCGTCCGGCTGCACCCACGGACCGGACCATGCTCGATCCCCATCTCGTCGATGGCCTCCTCGAGCATCCCCTGGACGGTCCGAAGCCCCGGCTGGGCCTGCCAGCCGTGGAAGTCCGTGCCGTCGTACCCGAGGCAGACGCACACGCCGTGCATGAATGGAGGCAACTCACCCATAATCAAATCGCGCCGCACGCTAGCGCGGATGCCCCCCGTTGCCTATCGTTCGTCCGATGTGGCGGTGGATGCTGATGGTAATGGCGCTGACGTGGGCCACCCCGGCCCTCGGGCAGGACGCTGACGCTGACGCTGACGCTGACGCTGACACTGACACTGACACTGACACTGACACTGACACTGACACTGACACTGACACTGACGCTGACGCTGACGCTGACGCTGACGCTGACGCTGCTACCCCCCCTCCCCCAAAAATCGGCTTCGTCGTCGCCGGTGATCCCGACGAGACCCTTCGCAACACGGCTGCCTTCATCGAAAGCGAAGCCACCAGCTCCGGCCTTCGCGTCCCTACCGACGCCGCCCTCCGCGGTGCCATGCGCGGAGAACCTGCGGCTGGGGAGGACGGGCTCGAAGGTTTGCGGTCAACCCGCCGTGGCCTCGGGCTCGATCCGCGCAAGGACCTCGGGTCGTACAAGCGTATCGGGATCATCGTGGGCGCGGACGCCCTCGTCGTGGTGCGTCGCGAAGGAGCCATCCTGCTCGAAGTGTTCGACGTCAGCGCTGCGCAGTTCTACGAAGGGGCGCTCGAGTTCGACGACAGCACCTCCGAGCAGCGGGTCGCGTTCATCGAGAGCCGGGCGGCGCAGGCTCAGCTGCGATGGTCCGCTCCGCCTCCACCTCCCCCGCCGGCGGCATCCCAGAAGGTGAACGAATCCGAGAAGCCTGCCGATGAATCCAGGGCAAAACGCAGGATCAAGAAGGCATGGCCATACTTGGTAGCCGGGGTCCTCCTCGCCGCAGGTGTAACCTACCTCATCATTGATCGACGTGGCACTAACGAGCCGGAGCCGCCGCTGCTAAGATTTAGACCCGGTGAAGAGTAGACCCCATCTAGCTTTTTTCAGGGCAGTTCTTTGTGCGATCACGGTGACCGTGGCTTCGGTCGGCGCGGCCGCTCAGGAAGCGCCCGAGCTCTCGCTGCCCTCGCCAATCGACGGGTATCAAACCGAACGCATTGGCTCCGTCACTTGGACATTTCCCGAGTCGGAGCGCGGCCGCGTCGCGGAGCTCATCGAGAGCTTTGACGAGCATTGGGCCAAGGTTGTCAGCGACTTCGGCGCCCGCATCGATGACGACCTCGTCATTCGCGTCGCACGAAATCCTCGGGAGATGCGAGCGATGGCCCCGTTCGGCCACCCGCCGCCCGACTACGCGACCGGCGTGGCCTACTCGAGCTGGGGCGTGATTCTCCTCACGATGTCTGCACCGCAAACCTGGGAGCCACCGGACCTCGAGGTCGTGCTCGTCCACGAGCTCTCTCATGTCGTCCTCTACCGTGCAGTGCGTGGCAACGCCGTGCCTCGTTGGTTCAACGAAGGCGTGGCGATCCATCAGTCCGAGGTCCGCTTGCTGCCGCGCATGGAGTCGCTTCTTCGAGCGGCCGCCCAGCGATCGATGCTGCGCCTCTCCGAGCTCGACAAACATTTCCCCGACCACCCCCACGAGGTAAACATCGCCTACGCCCAAAGTGCGGACGTCGTCGGGTTCCTGCGCCGCAGCAACAACGACGAGCGACGCTTCCACCGGTTGGTCCAGTCCCTTCGCGACGGGGAGACGTTCGACACAGCCCTCGCAACGGCCTACGGCTGGACGCGCGTCGGCCTCGAGCGGCAGTGGCGGGATAGCCTGCGGACGAGGTACCGAATCCTCCCCGCTCTTCTCGCTGGGTCCACGATCTGGGTGGCCGCTGCGATCCTCGTAGTGTTCGCGTACCGCAAGCGGCGGCGCTATCATCACACGAAGCTCCAGCAGATGGCGTACCGCGAGGAGCTCGAATCGCTGGCCGCCGCCAGCCAGCCTCCGCCGGCACCGCTGTCAACCCCAGCCCCGGCCACCGAAGTCGTCACCGACGCGGGCGTGCCCATCGTGGAGCACGACGGCGAATCGCACACCCTTCACTGACCCCGTAAAACCGGCGCGTTGCGCCAGGCCACGGGGCTTGCGCCCCCACCCGCAAAACCGTCACTTCGCGCCGGCCACGGGGCTTCGTCTCAAGCCTTGGCGGCCTTGGGCGCTTTATCGGGATGGATCGGGAACTTCGGAGTCGTCCCGAGCTTCTCGAGCTTCTTCTTCCGGTCCCTACCCTGAGCGGCATTTTTCCGGTGCCGCCGCGCCTCTGTCTTGCTTGTATCTGACATCGAAATCGTCCTAGCGGCCAGCTTTAGTGGGCGGGGGCCGGGTGGTCAAACCCCCGCTCTGGTCGCCTGGGCCACGGCCCGAAGATAGCCATCATGGAGCCGCTTGGTCACTGGACCGGGGGCTCCGGAGCCGATCGTCCGGCCGTCCGCCGTCACGACGGGCATCACCTCACGAATACTGCTCGTGATGAAGGCCTCGTCAGCCCCATAGAGGTCTTCGGGACGCACCTCGGCTTCTTCGGCTTCGACCCCCAGGGCAACCGCCGCGGCGAGCACTGTGGCCCGGGTGATTCCGACCAGGATTCCCGGCTGGGGCTCGGGTGTGCGCACCTTCCCATCCTTCACGATGAAGAGGTTGCTCGACGCACCTTCGAGGATCTGACCGTGGCGCCCAAGCACGAGGGCCTCTTGCGCCCCCTTTTGCTTCGCCTCGTGGACGGCAAGCAGGTTCGCCAGATAGTTGGATGCCTTGGCGCCGGACGCACGCTCGTCGTCCGTCGGGCGTGACGCATGAAGCAATGAGACGGCTATGCCCCGCTCGTAGTGTTCGGTGGGAGGCACCGACACCGGCGCGGCGATGATCACGCGAACAGGTGCAGTCGCGGTCGACGGATCGTACGTGAGTGGCCCTGTGCCGCGCGTAACCACGACGCGGACGTACCACTCGCCTTCACCTGAGGCCTCGAGCGTTGCGGCTACTTCGTCCGACAGCGTCTCGATCGAGACCGGCATCGGGATCATCAGGCGATCCGCCGATCGTTCGAGCCGCTCGAGGTGCTCGCGTTCGGCAAACGGCACGCCGCCGTATGTCCGAAACACCTCGAACACACTGTCGCCGTAGAGGAAGCCGCGGTCGAACACCGACACGCGCGCTTCGCCGCTATCGACGACGGCACCGTCGATGGAGACCTTTCCTGCCGCCATGCTTCAACCTTTCAATTGAGCGAGGAGCTGCGCCGCCTGCTCGTGGCTAGCATCCTCTGCAAGCGCCCTCTCCAGCATGGTGATCGCCTTGCGTGTGTCGTCCTGCTTCGCGGCGATGTCGCCGAGGTAGTAGTAGACGTCGGCTTTCTGAATGCCCGAGTCCGGCTCCAACTTCTGCAACAACAACGCCCGGAAGCTCTTCTGCGCGCGGTCGAGGTCTCCGTTGGCGTGGGTGAGCGTGCCGAGGTCCCGGAGGATCGCGACGTTCGTCAGGTCGATTTTGAATGCCGCATCGTACGCCGCGAGTGCGCCAGCCGCGTCACCCGTTGCCGCCAGCGCCTGGCCGAGACGGTGGTGATGCGTCGCAAGCTCCTTGCTTCGTTTACGCCCGAAGCTCTCGATGATGCGTCGCAAGATCGGCACCGCGTCCTGCTGACGGCCCGCGGCGATGTATAGATCGCACAGTGGAACCAAAGCTCCCCGGTCTTCGCTATCGAGCTCGACCGCCCTTTCGAGATAGCTCGCCGCCATCCCCGGGTCGTCGAGCTGCTCGCGGTAGACGTCCGAAATCGTGCGCAGGAGGGGCAGGCGGTCGCCGTCGGTGGCCGCACCCTGAAGCTCCGCGTCCAACACCTCCGCTAGGGCGCGGTGGTCACCTTCAGCCTGGTAATACGCCTTGAGCCGCTCGCGCGTGCCAACATCCTGCGGGAATCGCTCGTAGGCCCCGCGAAGCGCCCTCCCGGCCTGCTCGGAGTCGCCGACTTGTTGCTCCCAAAGGTCAGCGACCCGGTGAGAAAGCTCGATGGCCGCCGGGCCGTCCAAACGGCCAGAGAGCCGTTCGAGTGTGTCGGCGACCTTCGTCCAACTCTCCTTGCGCTCGTAGAGCCCGCCGAGCGCGCGAAGTGAGCGCTCGTCCGCTCCGAGGTCCGAGTTGATGCGCTCGTAGATCTGAATCGCAGCGTCCGCATCGCCACGCTGGGTATCGTGCACCTCGGCGATACGCTCGAGCAAGCCACGTTGTACGTCGTCGGAGGCATGACCAACCCTCGACAGGAGCAGCACGATGAGTTCATCCCAGGCCCCCGTAGCCTCGAACAGGCGGTCGAGGTCTGCGTTGGCGACCTCATTGTCGGGGCTCGCGTTCAGCACCTGCCGGAACATGTCGATGGCAGCAGTCTGGTCGCGGAACGAGTGCTCGTAGAGCTTCGCGAGTCGGAGCTGTAGCGCGGTGCGGTCTTCATCGGCAGCCAAGTCCGCGCGGCGTTCCAACAGCGCGCGAAGCGCTTCAAGCCGGTCGTTGTCTTGATACAGCGCTTCGAGCGCATTCATCGTCACCGGGTCGTTTTCGTCTAGCTCCAGCGCTGTTTCGTAGGCCCGAATCGCGGCCCTCGGATCGTTGAGGTGATCCCGGTAGACCTGGCCGACCGCCTGCGCCACGGGCGCGCGCTCGTCGGCAGCGACGACTTCCAACTGCCGCTCCAGCAACCCGACGACCTCATTCCAGCGAGACTGCCCCCTGCGGATGTCGCACAGGGCCCGGAGGGCGCCTGCATCGTTCCTGTCGATCGCGATCAGCTCTTGGTAGCAATCCGCCGCCACCTCTGGCTGCGAAAGCTCCTGATGTGCCATCTCCGCGGCCTCACGCAGGAGCGCGATCCGTTGGTCGATGCTCGGTTCGACGTCCGCCCAAGCGCGGAGCCCGGTCACCAAGTCGGCCGTACGTCCTTGTGCTCGAATCAACGCCACTCGCTGCGCGTGCGCCTCGAGCGGCTCAGGATCGAGTTGGAGTGCCTCGGTGAGCGCTCGCTCGGCGCGGCTCGCGTCGGACAGGCGATCGCGGTACCAGCCGGCGGATCGAAGGCGCAACTCGTAGAGCTCTCGCCGGTCGAGGTCTCCCTGCGCGGCGATGTCGTCGACCAAGCCATCGAGGTCTGCCCAACGTCCTGACACTTCCGCGAGACGCTCCAGCGAATCGATGAGCGTTCGGTCGCGAGGATCGGTGCGCACGGCATCCCGCATGGCAGCAAGCGCCTCCTCCGGGCGGCCGATGTCGTTTTCCCAAATCGAAGCGGCTTCGGTGAGAAGGGTCACCCGGTCGGCGTCGTCCGGCGTCAGCTCGACCCGCTGCTCGTAGAGCCGCACCACCTCTTCGAGGTCGCCGGCGCCGCGGTAATACTCCTCGAGCAAGTCGAGCGCGCTTCCCGCGACCTGGGGCTTTTGCGCCAGGCTGCGCACCGCGTCGAGCGTGTCGTGACGACCCGGGTCCTGCTCCATCGCCTTTTGATATGCACCAAGCGCGCCCTCGAGGTCACCGAGGCGACTCGCGCGAAGCCTCCCTTGCCTGAGAAAGAGCGTCGGCCGGTCGGCATCCCGCAAATCCAGCCGGCGGGAGATGACCTCGTGCAGCCGATCCCATTGCTCGGTCTCCTGAAGAAGGCGATCCAATGCCTCGAGGATCGACGGCTCGTCTCCCAGCAACGACAGAGCTCGCTCGTGCGCATCGATCGCTCTGCTGAGATCCTTCAGATCCTCTTCGCAGATCCGCGCCACGCGATGATACAAGGCCGCCCCTCGGTCCGCGTCGAGGCTTGCGCCGGCCTCCGCAAACACAACCTCGACGAGCTCCGGCCATCGCTGCAGACTCGCAGCCAGGGTCTCCGCACGATCGAGAATTTCGTCATCGTCGGGTCGCTCGCCGATCGACTGCAGCAGCGCATCAAGCGCCGCGTTTGGATCCTTGCGACCTTGCTCGTGCACCTCGGCCAACGCCACCAGCTGTTCGGCCTTCTCGTGCGGGTCGGTCATGGCATCGGCACGCAGCCGAAGCAGCGTCGCGAGGTCGCTCCATCGTTGCTGGGTCCGGAGATACGGCTCGAGAACCGCGGCCGCGTCCTCGCGATAGTCGGCGAGCTTAGTGATGCGGAGCAACGCCTGCACCGAGGCCTCGTGCCCAGGGTCGATCCGAAGAATCTGGCCGTACACCGCAACCGCGCTCAGCTCGTCGTCGAGCTCCCGCTCCATGATGTTGCCGAGTTGGTGCGTAAGCTCGACCCGCTCGGACTCGTGTGCCGCCGCGTCGGTCCGGCGCTGCAGCACCTCGACCAGCTCCTGCCACTGCCCTTGCCGCTCGTAGAGACGGCTCAGTCCCTGCAAGGCGCCACGATGCTCAGGATCCGCCTCGGCGACGGCACGCAATGCATCACAGGCTGCCTCGGGCCTCCCGAGCTGAGCCTCGTAGAGCTCGGCGAGACGCATGCCCACTTCGACGCGTACCTCCGCCTCCTCCTCGAGGTCCATTCGCCGCTCGAGCACATCGGCCAGCCGCTCCGAGTCGTTGGACGACGCGAAGAGCCGATCGAGGGCAACATATGCGGCTACGTCATCGGGCTTCTCACCGGCAGCCTGCTGGTAGTACGACACGGCCCGCTCCGGGTTGGAGAGCTGCTCTTCCCAGAGCCCGCCGAGTCGCCCGAGGAGCTCTGCGCGCGCCTCCGGGTCGTGCGAACGTTCGAGCTTTTGCTCGTAAACCCTTGCAAGTCCTTCCCAATCACCCACCATGACTTGGAGACCCTCCAAGTCATCGAGGATTTGTTCCGCATCGGGATCGGCCTCGAGAACCCTGCCGTACGTCTTGATGGCGGCGCGCGGATCCCCGAGCTCGCGGTCCTGGGCGTCCGCGATACTTCTCAGGAACGACCCTCGAAGCGACGGTTCATCGGTCGCGGCGGCGGCCTGCTCAAAGGTCTCAATGTAAGCCTCCCAACAGCCGAGCGCACCGGTCAAGCGATCGACCTCGGAGCGAGTGGCCTCGTCCGCCGGCTCAGCGATCAGGGCCTGGCCCCAGGCGTCGAAGGCCGTCTCGGCGTTGCCGCCTCGCTCCTCATGCAAACCGCCGACCTCGCGCCAAGTCTCTGCGCAATCCAGGGCGTCCACGGCTTGCCTGGCCTTGGCATCGAGGACGCTGACGAGGGCCTGCCAGTCGCCGCTCTCTCGGTGGATCGGTTCGAGGATCTGAACGGCACGTGGGCCGTGGTCCTCGTCCTCGATGAGGCGCGACACCGCCTGCAACGCGGGAGCGTAGTCATGTTGATCGGCCAGCACGTCCTCGAAGATGTCGAGCGCCTGTGCTGGGCTCTGCAGCTTGTTCTCCGTCAGCAAGCCCAGTCGCTGGCGAAGGCCGAGGGCGGCACGCGCATCGGACGCGTTGTCGATCTGGAACTCGATGTGTGCCCCAAGCTCGTCCCAGCGCTCGGCGCCTTCGAGAAGCTGGTCGAGCCGAGTCACTGCCTCGGTGTTGACGGGGTCGATTTCGAGGATGCGTCGGAACGTGACGATGCCGCCTCCGGGATGCTCCAGCTCGTCGACCTCGATCCGCGCGATCTCGTGCAGCACTGCAACCCGCTCGTCGTCGGTATCGGCAAAGCTCTCGCGCTCGCGATCGAGCTCGAGGAGCGCTTCCCATTTGAGGCCCCTGGAGTACACCGAAGCCAGGGATCGGCCAGCCTCCTTGTTGCTGGGGTCGTACGTGAGCGCGCGTTGGTAGAAGTAACCCGCTCTATCGAGATCCTCCATTCGCTCGTCGTAGAGCCTGGCGGTGGTCAGCGCGAGAACGGCGGTGTCGCCGTCATCCACTTCGACGGCGCGAAGCGTCTTGTCGAAGATCGCCGCCAACCGGTCCCAGCGCCCGAGCGAACGCGCGAGGCGGGTCAGGGTCTCTTGGCTTTGCGGGTCGTGCGGGTCTTCGCTGAAGAGCCGGCCATAGGTCTCGAGCGCCCCGTCGAGGTCTTCGAGATGCGACTCCTGCACGTCGCCGAGATGGCGCAGCAGCTCGAGCCGTTGCGTGGGGTCGTCTTCACCATCGAGCCGGGCTTCGAGAATCTGGGTGACTTTCGGCCACTCCATGCGGCGTAGGTACAGCGGCTCGAGCAATTCCGCCGCAGCGCTCCGGTACTCGGACTGTTCGATTAGCGTCTCCAAAACCCGCACGGTGGGCTCGTGCTCCGGGTTTTGGCTCAACGCCTCTCGGAACTGATCGAGCGCGCGCCACGGCTCGTTGAGCCGTCGTAGGCAAAGCTCCCCTAGCTCGTAGCGAACCGCGGCGGGATCTCCGATGCGCTGATCGATCTCTCGCTCGTACAGCGTCGCGAGCTCGTCCCATTGCCGGGTTCGGCGATACAGGCGTTCGAGCCCTTCGTAGGCGAGCGGGTGGTCGCTTTCCCCGAGCGCCCGATCCAGCGCTTCGATCGCGGACTCCGGATCGTCGAGCTCGGCCTGGTAGAGGTGGGCTTGGCGCACGAGCAGCGCGGCACGTTCCTCGCGGTCCTCGGAGAGCTCTCCCTTTCGCCTCAGAAGCTCGACGAGCTCGCGGGTTGCACCCGCGTCCTCCACGAGCCCCAACAACGCATCGAGCGCCGCGCGATGATCCGGCTGCTCCTCGAGCACGTTCTGGTATTGCGCCTTCGCCAATTGGGCATCCCCAAGTCGCTCCTGCGCCACGCTTGCGGCCCGCATGCGCACCTGGGTCCTCAAGTCGGCGTCGAGGAGCTCGGAAGCGACGGTCTCGAGCGTAGCCACCTGCTCGGAAAACCGTCCGGTGGCTTCTGCGTAGCGCTCGTAGTCCGCGAGCACCCGCTCGAAGTCGTCGAGGTCGACGCCTTCGCGAAGGGCCCGCCCGGCAAACGCAAAGGCGGCGTGGACGTCTTCGGTCCCAACTTCGCTGATCTCGGCGGCACGCAGCAGCGACCGGACCCGCTCGCTCGGGTCGTCACCGGCCGCGATGACCTCGAGCATTCGAATCTGATCGGCGTACCGTCCCTCGCCCTGATACTGATCGAGAAGTCGGTTGGCCGCTGCCACGCGAAAAAGCACATCCGAGCCGGCCGCCAATTCTTCAAGCGCGGCCACCGTTGGACCATGGCCGGGCACCTTTTCGAGAAGCTCTCGATACACCTCGAACGCTCGTTCGATTTCCCCGGTTTGGTTGCGCATCAGCTCGGCCGCTTGGAATCGGAACGCCACGCGCTGGTCCGAATCCTCGGCGTCCTGGGCACGGATCTCGGTGATCTCGAGGAGCTCATGCCAACGCTCGGTCTGCCGATATAGGCGCGTCAACGCACCCAGGGTGGCTTCGTCGGAGCCGAACCGCGAAACGACGTCGCGATATGCGGCGATCGCATTCTCGATCCTTTCGAGCTTCTCCTCGAAAATCTCGCCGACGCGCCGACACAAGGCCAACTGCTCTTGTTCGTCGCCCGCCAGCTCTGCCCGCCGCTCCACCACTTCGACCAGCGGTTCCCAGCGTCCCCGTTGCTCATAGAGCCGTTCGAGGGACGACAACGCGTCAGCGTTGGTCGGATCGAGCTCGAGCCGCTCCCGATGCACGTCGATCGCGCCGTCAGGATCGTGCAGCGTGGTCTCGAGGAGGTCCGCGAGCCTCGGAAAGAGCTCGTCACGCCGCGCTTCGTCTTCTTCAAATTGAATCTGACGCCGAAGATCTCGTGCGAGCCCGACGTGGTCCTCGGCCGCAAGGTGGAGACGCTCGAGGGCGCGCGAGGCCTTCAACACGATCTCCGGGTTGTCGCGCTCGAAGCGGACGAGTTGCTGATAGATCCGCTCCGCATGCTCGGGCTCCGGCTCGGACACGTCCCAGAGCTCGGCGAGCTCTAGGAGGAGCTCGGTCTTGACGAAGTCGTCGCCTATCGCGGCAAGCCCTCCTTCGAGCAGCTCGGCTCGTTGCCGATGGCGCCCGAGCTTCGCGGCGAGCCGCGCCAGGTCCGAGCGCGCACTGCCATCGGCGACGTCCTCCCGCACCGCCCGCGCATACGCGTCGAATGCGATCTCGTCGTCGTGAAGCTTGCTCTCGCTCAGCTCGCCAATACGGCTGAGGTGGGCCGCGCGCGAGGCCGGATCGGTGAGGTCCTCGAGCTGAACCTCCAACACCTTGGCAAGCTCGCCCCATGCGCCCTGCGAATCGAAGATCGGCTGCAGAATGGAGGCCACGCGCTGCCTCTCCTCGCGGTTCTCCATGAGCCGTTCGAGTCCCTCCTGCGCACGCAGGTGTGTCGGGCTCGACTCGAGCACCAGCTCGTAGTGATCGACTGCATCCGGGACTCGATCCAAGCGCGTCTCGAAAATGGTAGCGAGCTCGTAGGCCAGATCGACAGCCTCCTGGCCCGTCGCCTCGTCGAGGTCGCGTCGAAGAAGCTCGGCGAGGTCCGGCCAGCGCTTGAGGCGGCCATACAGCCGCTGCAGCGCGCGCCGCGATGGCGTGTGCGTCGGGTCGAGCTCGAGAGCCTGCTCATAAGTCGAAATCGCATGCATGGGCTCGTCGAGAATCTCCTCGAAGAGGAAACACAACTGCAGAAGCAAATCGAGCTTGGAGCCGGCGTCGGTCGTGGCCTCGATGCGCTGCTGGTAGAGCGCGCGGAGGTCGTCCCATTGCTCGTGCTTGGTGTAGAGTTGCTTCAACGCCGCGAACGCGACGGCATCGGCGGGCTCGACCCCGAGGACGTGGCGGTGAAAGCGCGCCGCATCCTCCGGAATGCCCAAGACCACATCGTATAGCTCGGCGGTACGCCGGCACAGCGCGAGCTCTACCTCGTCTTCCACCTCGCCCGCATCGATCACGAGAACCAGCGCCTTGGCGAAGGCCTCGTGCTGGCTTGCAGCCTCCGCGACTCCGCCTAGGCGATCGAGGAGATCCAAATCGTTCGGGTTATCGATGAAGGCTGATTCGACCGCCCGGTAGGCGCCCATCGCGTCTCCGAGCTCCGACGCGGCCAGGTCCGCGAGCCGCAGCTGGAGTGTGCGCCGCTCGTCCGCGTCTTCGGTTCGATCGAGACGCCCTCGCAAGAGCCCCGCGAGCTTCTCGAAGTGACCGCGCTTGGCGTAGGCCGGTTCGAGGAGATCGATCGCTTCGACGCCAACGCCTCTGCCTTCGGCGGACAGCGCTTCGAGGCCAGTGATGGCGACTTCGTTCCGACCGTCGAGCGCCAACGCGCTGCGGTAGCATTCGAGCGCGCCGGGTGCGTCTTCGAGATAAATGCGTCGGAGGTCCGCCAACTGCAGATAAACCGCTAGCCGATCGTCATCCCCCACTTTCGACTGTAGGCGGCGTTCGAGCGCTGCATCCAATCGGTCCCACTGTTTGAGCTGCTGCGAAAGGCGCTCGACCGCTCGGAGCGCGTCCACATCATGCGGGTTGCTCTCGAGGATCTTCCAGTGACGTTCGGCGGCCGCCGGAAGGTCGCCAAGCTGCTCCTCTTCGACCTGCGCCACCTCGTTGAGAAGCACCCATTCCTCGGCCGGGTCGGTCACGCCCTGAAGGCGTTGCTCATAGAGCGAACGCAGGTCGGCGAATCGTCGCTCCGCCCGATATAGCCGATCGAGCACAGCCATCGCTTCGGCGTCATGGGGCTCGACCTCGAGGATCGCCTCGAGCTGCCGAATCGATTCCTGGGATTCCCCGAGCCGTTCGCCCGCAATGGCCGCGATTCGCCGCTGCAGATCCAGGCGCTCACCGTCGGGAATCGTGGCGTTGTCTAAGCGGTCGCGGAACAGCGCGACGAGGTCCGCGTATGCGCCCGCCGCCTCTGCGGACTCTTCGAGGCCAGCGACGACGTCCGGATCGGACGGGGCCAACAGGTACGCCCGCGTGGCCCAACCAAGCGATGATTCCGGGTCACGCAGTCGGTGCAAATAGACGCTACGCAGCGATGTCACCCGCTTCAGCCCAACGTCGAGGTCCTCATTGCGGCCTGCGCCGGTGACGATGATCTCGAGCATGTTGGCGTACTCAGGCCACTTGTGGTCCCTCTCGTAGACCGGCAGAAGCCCCTTGGCAGCCTCGATGTTGGCCGGATCGGCGGCCAGTGCGCGCTCGTCATACCGCGCCGCGCGATGCGGCTCTCCAGCGCGCTCGCGGTACACCTCTGCCGCACGAAGGCTGAGCTCCACGATCAACTCGGGCTCCTCGGCCCGCTCCGCAGCTTGACCGACCACTTCAGCAAAGCCGGCCCAGTCGTTGCTCTCGCGATGAAGGGCCTCTAGGGATTCCCAGTCGCGGGCGGCGACGTAGGCATCCTTCAGCATTCGGCGAACTCGGGTGTTCCCAGAGTCGACCTCGAGCACGCGCTCCCACACCGCAATGGCGTCGCTGGGACGCGCGAGCCGCTCCATCAGAACGGCTCCCAGCCGTTGAAGTTGCTCGAGCTGTTCGGAATCACTCCCCGCAACCTCGGCGCGGCTCGTCAGGACGTCGGCTAGCGTCTCCCAATCCTTCTCGCGCTCGGCGAGATTCTCGAGCGTATCGAGCGCCGATGCGGTTTCGGGCGCTTCGGCCAAGATTTCCTTCCAGAGCGCTATCGCAACGGCATTCTGATGAAGGCGCTCCGTGCAGAGCTCCGCCATTTCGATCTTCTTCTCGAGACGTGCGGCGGGATCGCTTGCGAGCTCAGCTTCGCGGCCCAGGACTTGGTACAACGCATCCCACTTGCGCTTCTTTGTGTAGATGTCCTTGAGCTCCGCCAATGCCTCGACGTGATCGGGCTGCAAGCGGATCACACGCTCGAGCGGCTCCGTCGCCTGATTCAAGTTTCCAAATCGTTCGGTCCACAACTCCGCGATACGCAAATAGAGCGCGACCTTCTCGTCGGGCTCCGCGGCGATCTCGGCCTGCCGATCGAGCACGTGAATGAGCTCGTTCCAGCGCCCGGCGCCTTCGTACAGCTGTGACAACGAGGTCAATGCTTCGGCGTCGTACGCAGACAGCGTCAGAATCTCGCCGTAGACCTGGATGAGCATCGAATCGAGCTGGAGCGCATCACGGTAGATCGGAATCAGATCGCGGAGCAGCCGCAGCTTCTCTTCCTTGGCGTCGGTCGACAGTGCTTCGATCTCGCCCCGAATCGACTCGGAGAGCGCATTCCATTTGCCGCTGTGTTGGTAGAGCTGCTGAAGCGCAACGCGTGCGTCGAGATCGCCGGGCGCCAAGCGCTCGACGAGCTTCCAGGCTTCGAGGGCCCGCTCCGGACGGTCCGCCTTCTGTGCGCGATGCCCGAGCTCCCGTGCCAACACGAGTTGCTGTTCAGCATCGGTCGTCGTTCGAAGCGCGTCGCCGAGGATCGTGAGCAAACGGCCCTCTTGGTCCCCGTCCCCGATCCGCGCCCGATAGAAATCCAACATCCCGGGATGCGCCGCGTCGATCTTGCGCAGACGAGCGAAGAACGGCTCTGCGGACTCCGGGTCTTCGCGAAAGCGCCAATGGACCATCGCAAGCTGGAGCAGCATTCCCTTTTCGGCCTCGAGCGGTTGCCGGGAACGGAGCGCGCTCTCGTACATCTCCGCCAAGTCGTCCCACGCCTCGAGGTCGGTGAAGTGCCGAACGAGGGCGCTGAGCGCTTCTTCGTCGCTCGGTGAGAACTTCAAGACCTTGCGGTACGCATCGGCCGCGCCCTGCGCATCTTCGAGCGAGCGCCGCAACACACGCGCCGCTTGCAACCACGCGCTCGCCTTCTCTTCGCGCGTGCGCGCCGCCTTGGCCGCGCGCACGAACACCGACACGACGTCTTCCCATCGGTCGCGCGCGCGAAGGCTCAGTGCATACTGACGGGCAGTAGCCATGTGCGAAGGATCGGCGGCTAGCGCCTCGTCGAAGATCGCGTCGGTCTCCTCGACGGTCGTGTCTCCACCGTACTGCCACATCAACGACGCGGCGCGGGTCAACAACGACGTCTTGAGCCGTGGGTCGGCTGCATCGCGAGCCTCTTCAATGAAGCGAAGGGCGAGCTCGGCCCACTTGTCTTCGACCTGTTGAATCTGGTCGACTGCTTGCGCGACCTCGGGGTCATCGGACTCGAGTCCGCCGAGCCGCTTGTACGCCACGAGGGCTCCCTGGTCGTCCATGAGCTCGTCGCGCCGTATGCGGCCAAGCTCTTTGACGAGAACCTTCTGGAACTCGGGGTCGTCGCTCACCAGCTCGGACTCGAGCTCCATCAACCACGAAGCGGCCACGAACTCGCCGCGGCGCTCGTGTCCGCCACGGGCTGCCTCGATCAAGCGGAGCGGGTCTTGCCCGTCATTGGCGGGCTCGGGGCTCTTGAGCAGCTCCCGCAATCCCTCGACGAGTTGAGTGTCGTACGGGTCTTCCAGCAAGAGCCCGAGATAGTTCGCCACCGTCAGCTCTGACATCTGTGCTCCAGGTCGCTGACTCGAAAGGGTTTTTGCACCCTTCGGTGATCTCATGAAACCCCCAAAAGCAAAAGGATCCTGCGACCTAGGGGCCCCCTCTCGGGAGCTCCCGGACGCCTTCGGCGGTGGTTTGTCCCACCCCACCGCCCCCATACTATCGCCTAGATGTTAGCGGCGCGGCGATTGTATCGGCAAGCCCCAGATTCCAAGAAATTCGAGCGAAACCGGGCGTCGGTGAGATCGCTCTCAGAAGATCATGATGGCGCCGGCCCAGGTCATGGCGCCATAGGTCACCAGGCTGACGGCCAGGTGGGCGGTCGCGAGCCCACGAAGCGCCTTGTAATCGTTGGCCCGGTCGAGGCCGAACCACTCCGAATTCGCAGAGGCGATCCCCAGGCCGATCTGGGCGATCATCCCCGCGAAGGTGACCCATCGGAGCACCTTGTGCGTGCGGAGCTTTCTCGCGAAATCGCTGTTGCCTTCGCTCACCCCAAGCGGGTCGGGCATGGCGAAGGAGAGCCCGAAGGTCGTGAAGTAGGAGGCCGAAGTGAGTGCGATCAACGTCGCATGGGCCGTCGGAACCCCGCTACACGCCTTTTGCGTGAAGATCGCATTGCCCTGGACGCAGGGATTGGTCGCCTGGCTCTTCCACCAGCCGTATTGGTTATGGAACTGGATGAACCCCGACACGACGGACAGGGTCATCAGCGACCACGTGGTGATGCCAAACCACTTGTGGACCTTCTTGATCTTGTTGCGCTTCTGAATGAGCTCGGCGGTGGTCGGTCCCTTGGGCTCCTCGAGCTCGGTGGACACCTCGACCGCCAAAACGACCCCCGGGTCCACCATGACGGCCGGCGCGTCGAGCATCGAAGCATCGATATGCAAGGTCATGCCGAACAAGGGCGCGGTAAGCATCAACGCAGTCAGGGTCCCCATCGCGGGCGGAGTATCTACCAAATCGGTCTTTGGGGCTAGGCGTCTGCGGAGTCCGCGCCGCGATTCTCCGGGGACGGCCACCGGCTTTTCACGAGGGCCCGGGCGCTGTAGATGGAGGATATGGCCTCCACTTCAAAGCTTCCGAGCCGCGTCTCCGTGTACGAGGTGTCCCCGAGGGACGGCCTGCAGAACGAAGGCGCGCAGGTGGCGACCCACGCGAAAGTCAGGCTCGTCGATGCGCTGGTCGATGCGGGTATCACCCGAATCGAGATTGGAAGCTTCGTCGCGCCGAAATGGGTCCCTCAAATGTCCGACGCCGACGAGGTGTGCCGGATGATCGAGCGTCGGCCGGGCGTCACTTACGCGGGCCTCTGCCCTAACGCCCGGGGCCTGGAGCGTGCTCTCGCCGCTAAGGTCGATGAGATCGCCGTCTTCGTGAGCGCGAGCGAGACCCACAACTCGAAGAACGTCAACAAGAC
>CALJYC010000021.1 GCA_937984275.1 uncultured bacterium
CTTCGGACACCGCAGTGGCGCGGCCGCGCTCGAGCTCATGAAGCTCGGAAAGGGCGGTTTCCCAGGGGGGAGGGGGCGGCGGCGGTGCGGGCTCCGGCCGATCGCGCTTCTGCCACCAACGCATGAACAGCCATGCCAACAAAGCGCCGAGCGCGATGGCGAGCAAGACACCGAGGATGATGAGCAACCTGTAGTCGTCCTGTTCGATGATTACTGGATCGGTCGGCGGTTTGAGTTGCGGGTCGGGTTCGTTGGCGAGGAGGGAGTGAACCTCGATGCTCGTCGCGTTCGATTCGACCTCGATGAGCTCGCCCGCGGCGCTGGTGATCCGCACGTGAACCGGACCTAGGTCGTGCACACCCACCTCGAAGCACAGGAGCTGAAGCTCGAAGGTGAACGTCTTGGACTCCCCGTCGGGCGAGGGCTCGATGGAGAGCTTCTTCCCGAGGATCTCGAACGGCTCGAACGGCTGGTCGGGAACCGCTGCTTCGTCGGACGCGGCGGCCGTCACGGTCACGATGACATCGATCGGGTCACCGAGTGTGGTCTCTGGCGGCGCGTCGAGCGTGACGGTGAGCTCTTGCGCGAGCACGACTGCAGGCGCGAGCAACGAAAACACGAGGATGGCAGCGGAGCGTCTCACCGATAGCCCGTGAGTCGTCGTTGCCGGAGTCGAAAAAGCTCCGTCAGCGGCCTGACGAAGTCGCAGTCGGTGCTTACCGTGACGTGATCCAGTTGCAGTCGGCGGAACAGATGCTCGCGTGTCGCGCGTTGGCGTTGTGCCTCGCGCGCGTAGTCTGCGCGGACATCCAGGTCGGAGGTGTCTACCTCGACGAGCTCTCCGGTCTCCAAGTCCTCAACGAGTGCAAGTCCGACGTCCGGCAGCTCGTCTTCCCGCGGGTCGACGATCTGGATCGGGATCAGGTCGTGCTTGGCGGACACCACCTTGAGCGGCTTTTCATAATGGTCAGCGATGAAGTCGCTGATCAGAAAGGCGACCGTCCGGCGCTTGCCGATGCCGCCGAGGAGGTCCAAGGCTACTCCGAGGTCGGTGCCTTTGCCCTCAGGGTCGGCGTTGAGAATCTCCGTGACGACCCGCATGACATGTGAACGACCCTTCTTCGGGGGTACGAAGCGCTCGACGCGGTCGGTGAACAGGATCAGCCCAACGCGGTCGTTGTTCTTGATCGCGCTGAATGCGAGCAATGCCGCCACTTCGGCGACGGTTTCGATCTTGGGCTTCTCGACCGAGCCAAACCTCTCGCTCGCGGAAAGGTCGACCAGCAGCATCACGGTCATCTCACGCTCTTCCGTGAAGACCTTCACATAGGTGTCGTTCATTCGCGCGCTGACGTTCCAGTCGATGAATCGAACGTCGTCGCCGGGCTGGTACTGGCGCACTTCACTGAACGCCATGCCCCGTCCCTTGAACACCGAGTGGTAGCTTCCTGCCAACTGGTCGTTGGCGAGCCTCGACGTGTAGATCTCGATCTTCTTGAGTTTCTTGACGAGCTCCCGAGAGATCACGACGCGCCTCGCTTACGGGACTTCCACGGTTTCGAAGATCCGGCGCACGATCTGGTCGCTCGTGATCTCCTCCGCTTCCGCCTCGTACGAGCGAATGATGCGGTGACGAAGCACGTCGGGACCGATCGCCTTGATGTCTTCCGGGGTGACGTAACCACGATGCTTCATAAACGCGTGTGCGCGAGACGCGACGTTGAGCGCAATCGACGCACGCGGGGACGCGCCGTGGGCGATCATGTCGGTCAGGTCGCCGAGGCCGACGCGAACAGGGTGGCGCGTCGCCGTGACGACTTGAACGATGTAGTCCTTGATCTTCGGGTCGATGTACACGTGCCCGATGGTCTTACGGGCCTCGAGAAGCTTGCCGGTCGTCGTGACCTGCTGCACGCCCATGCCTGCGCCCGCGTCCTGGCCGAGGAGCAGGTGGTCCGAGATCTGATCCATGATCTTTCGCTCTTCGTCTTGGCTCGGATAGTCGACCCGCACGTGGAGCATGAAGCGATCGACCTGCGCCTCGGCGAGCGGGTAGGTGCCTTCCTGTTCGATCGGGTTCTGTGTTGCCATCACCATGAACGGCTCGTCGAGCTTGTGCGTGGTGTCGCCGATGGTGACCTGCAGCTCCTGCATCGCTTCGAGCAGGGCGCTTTGCACCTTGGCGGGCGCTCGGTTGATCTCGTCCGCGAGCACTAGGTTCGCGAAGATCGGACCCTTCTTGGCTGTGAATTCACCGCTTTGCTGGTTGTAGATGACCGTTCCGACGACGTCGGCCGGCAGCAGGTCCGGGGTGAATTGAACGCGCTGGAACTTCGCCGCGATCGTTTTGCAGATCGTGTTGACAGTGAGCGTCTTGGCGAGGCCGGGAACACCTTCGAGCAGAATGTGCCCACCGGTAAGCAATCCGATCAAGATGCGCTCGATCATCACATCCTGACCGACGACGACCTTGTGGACCTCGTGCAGAATCGTATCGATGAAAGCGCTCTCACGCTGAACCATTTCATTGATGGCACGGACGTCGTTCGACATAAGTTCTCCCTCGGGCCGAGTGGCTAGCACGCACCCATACCCCCCACCAACAACCCCAACCCCCCCCTTATTCAGAAAAAGGGGTCAGACCCCTTTTTGAAAGGGTTAAATTCGCCAGTGCCAGTGCCAGTGCCAGTGCCAGTGCCAGTGCCAGTGCCAGTGCCAGTGCCAGTGCCAGTGCCAGTGCCAGTGCCAGTGCC
>CALJYC010000022.1 GCA_937984275.1 uncultured bacterium
GCCTCGACGTACTCGAGCGCGCTGGTCTCGGGCACATCGCGCCCGTCGAGCAGGATGTGCACGCGCGCGTGCTGCACGCCCTCTTCGTTGCATCGCCTAAGCATCGCAAAGAGGTGCTCGATGTGGCTGTGCACGTTGCCATCCGAGAGGAGCCCGATGAAGTGCATCGGCTCACCGCTCTCGCTGACGCGTCGAACGAGCTTCGTCCATTCTTCGCCTTCGAAGATCTCGCCGCTGTCGATCGCCATCTGGACGCGCTTGGCGCCCTGATCGAAGACACGCCCTGCGCCAAATGCGTTGTGCCCGACCTCGCTGTTTCCCATGTCGTCGTCGCTTGGAAGCCCAACGGCCGTGCCGTGCGCGCGCAGCCGCGTCGTCAACGAGGTCCCGGCAAGCCGATCGAGTGTCGGCGTCCGGGCGAGCCAGACGGCATCGCCCGCATTCGACGCACCGCACCCCACGCCGTCCATGACCACGATGAGCACGGGCCCCGGGACGCCAGCAAAGGTCGGGTGCTTCTTGAGCCGCCAATCGGTCACGGGGCATTTCTAGCACACCGATCGCCGGCGGCTCATCCCGCTACTGAGCGGGCGCGAAGCAGGGTATGCTTCGCCCATGATCTGCGTCACCAATCGAATCCCCGTAGCCGAGGGGTATGAAATCGACTTCGAGGACCGCTTTCGCAAGCGCGTTCATCTCGTGGACCAGGCCAAGGGCTTCATCCGAAACGAGGTGCACCGGCCTCGGCCGATGGAGCTCGACCACCAGACGGGTGAATGGACGTCCGGGCCCGTCGGCACGGGGTACTACGAGGTGAAGACGTGGTGGGAGTCATTCGACGACTTCGTCGCATGGACGACGAGCCCGTCCTTCGCCGAAGCGCATCGGAACAGAGCTCCGAAGGAGATGTTCCGCGGCCCGAACGAGCTGATGATCCACGAAGTGTTCCTGAGCACCGACCACCCGGAGACGCTGTGACTGAGGTCGCGGACGACAACCTCGGGTTCGTCGAGTGTTGGAACGAAATTTTGACGCCCAAGTGGATTCGATTTCGGCACCTGCTCTCCGGAAACGGCAAGATTCACAGCGACATCGCCTACGCGGACTTCGACATTCAGCTAGGCGACAAGGTGCTCGACATCGGCTGCGGATTCGGTGAAACCGCCCTCGAAATCGCGGAGATCGTGGGGCCCACCGGCGAGGTGGTGGGAATCGACTGCACCGACTCCTTCCTCGACATCGCTAACGACGAACGCGATGCCGCCGGTGCGGGCAACGTGCGGTACGAAGTGGGGGACGCGCAGGTGTGCAACCTGCCCGAGGAGTACTTCGACGTCGCATACTCACGTTTTGGCGTGATGTTCTTTCAAAGCGCGGTGCGGGCGCTTCGAAACGCAAACCACGCGCTCAAGCCGGGAGGCAAGGTTTGCCTGATCGTGTGGCGCTCGCTCGCCCACAATCCGTGCTGGGGCGCCGCCAAGGAGGTCGCCCTCCGCCACTTGCCGCCTCCTGGCGAAGGCGCATCGACCTGCGGCCCGGGCCCGTTTTCCATGGCTGGCGAAGATACCGACCGCGCCATGCTCCAGGCAGCCGGTTTCCCGGAAGTCGAGGTCTTCAAGCAAATCGACGCAGACGTCTGCATCGGTCGCGACATCGAAGAGGCGATCGACTACCAGCTCCTCGTCGGGCCTTCGGGCGAGATCATCCGCGAGGCCGGCGACGAGGGTCAACGCAAGCTCCCCGAAGTCCGCAGCGACCTTCGCGACTTGATGTCGCCCTACCTCCGCGAGGAAGGCGTCTTCATGCCCTCCAGCACCTGGGCAATCATGGCGCGCAAGCCCTCCTGACCGCCCAACCGAATGTCTTCGTTCCGTGATGTGCAAACATTGCGCTTGACCGAAGTAGAACTTGTTCTAAACTAAGTTTAGTTTACATGTAGTAAAGTTATATCCGGTGTGCCGGATATTGGAGGATCCCTTGGAAAACAAGTGCCCAGTGAAGTTTCAGAACGTTGATTTTTGCGCCCCTTCTACGCACGACAACCCGTACGAGATGTACGACTACTTCCTCGAGCACGAGCCGATTCGTTTCGATGAGACCAACGAAGTCTGGGAGGTTTTCCGGTACGACGACATCGTCACGATCGAGCGCGACGCGGAGACCTTCATCAACGGTGAGGGCGTCCGGCCGAACATCCCGCCGGACCCGGGCATGATCTACCAGGACGGCGAGCAGCACAACAAGCAGCGCGCGCTGGTGTCTTCCGGCTTCACGCCTCGGCAGATGCGCAAGATGGAAGACCGGGCGCACGAGATCGTCGTCGACCTCGTCGACAAGATGCTCGCAAAAGACGAGGTCGACATCGTTACCGATTTGGCCGGGGCGCTGCCGGCGCGGCTGATCGCCGACATGCTGGACATCCCGGAAGAGAAGCGCCCTGCGGTCTTGAACTGGATCAACCTCATCATTGCCGGCGGATGCGGCCCCGAATACGTCACCGATGAAGTCAACGATGCGTTCAGCAACTTCTGCGAGCATCACGAAGAGATGTACCAGGATCGCATTGCTGCCGGCTGCACAGGCAGTGACCTCCTCACCATCTGGATCAATGCCGAGATCAATGGCGAGAAGCTCGACGAATCGCAGCTGCTGTTCGAGCATGTGTTGCTCAACGTGGGCGGCGCGGAAACCACGCGCAGTGCGATCGCAGGGGGCCTCGAGCGACTCTCCAACGACCAGAAGCAATACGATGCGCTCTACGACGACCCATCCCTGATTCCGAATGCGGTCGAAGAGATCCTTCGCTGGGTATGCCCCTTCGTGAACATGTACCGCACCGCAACCCGCGACTACGAGCTTCACGGCAAGGTCATCAAGGAAGGCCAGCAAGTCGGTCTCACCTACCCTGCCGCGAACCGCGACCCCCGGAAGTTCGAGGATCCGCACACCTTCAACATTTTCCGCGACTTCTCGAAGGAGGCGAAGCATCTGTCGTTCGGGCTCGGGCCGCATTTCTGCCTGGGCTCCTCGCTCGCTCGCTTGGAGATACGCCAATCGCTCGAGGAGATGACCCAGCGGGTCAAGCGCATTCGGGGCGTCGAAGGCAAGCCGCCGGTCTATGTGTCGTCTTCGTTCGTTCGCGGCCTGTCTAGCTACCCCGCGATTCTCGAACCTCGCTGAGGAGGCGCACCGTGGGTTCGGAGGCCGCAGAAGAGAAGACACCGTATGAGCTTCTTGGAGGCGACGACGGGGTGCGAAAGCTCACGGCGGACTTCTACGGGCTGATGGACACGTTGCCGGATGCCGCGCCGATCCGCGCGATGCACAAAGGCGACCTGTCCGAGATGACCGACAAGCTCGGCACGTTCCTCATCGGATGGCTGGGTGGGCCACAGCGCTACCAAGAGCGCTTCGGGCGCGTCATCATCCCGCTCGCCCACAAGCCGTTCCCGATTGGGCCGAGCGAACGCGATCAGTGGCTCATGTGCATGCAGGGCGCGATCGACAACACATCACTAAATGACTCGATGAAAGCGCGGCTGATGGACTCGTTTGGGCGAATGGCCGAGATGTGCCGCACCAAAGATTGACGAATGAACTCGAGAAGGGCCAAACCATGAAGATCGTGTACGACAGAGACAAGTGTAAACTGCACGCCCAGTGCCGCGGCGCCGCACCGGAGCTCTTCTCGTTCGCGGCGGACGGCAGCCTCGTCATCCTCGACGAGAACCCACCCGAAGAGCTTCGCGAAGCCCTCCAAGACGCCGTAGACGCCTGCCCCGAACAAGCCATCTCCATCGAAGATTAGAAAAGGGGTCAGACCCCTTTTGGGAAGGGTTAACCCTTTTGAAAAGGGGTCTGACCCCTTTATGGTGGTAGGTTCGGGTTTGATGTCGAGGCTGCCGAAAGGCTTGGTCCAGGGGGAGGACGGGTTGGCTCGTTGTTGGTGGGGCGCGAGCACTCCGGACTATGCGGCCTATCACGACGAGGAGTGGGGCTGGCCGGTGCATGACGATGTGCGCCTCTTCGAAAAGATCTGCCTCGAAGGGTTTCAGTCAGGGCTGAGCTGGCTGACCATTTTGCGCAAGCGCGAGAACTTTCGGGAAGCGTTTGCAGGGTTCGACTACCACCGAGTCTCACGCTTCAACCAACGCAGCGTCGCACGTCTTCTCAAAGACGCGGGGATCGTCCGGCACCGCGGGAAGATCGAGTCGACGATCAACAACGCCAAGCGCGCGATCGAGCTCGAGGAGGAGTTTGGCTCGCTTTCAGCTTTTTTCTGGCGATACGTCCCGCCCAAGAGCGAGCGGCCACGCCGGATGACCCGAGGCGCCCTCATGAAGCTTGCAAAGACCCCCACGTCCACCGCGTTGAGCAAAGAGCTCAAGCGTCGCGGGTGGTCGTTCGTGGGGCCGACGACTGCGTACGCATTCATGCAGGCAATGGGGCTGGTGAACGACCATTTGGAGGGTTGCTTCGTCCGCGAACGCGTTGCAATAACCTAGCGTGTTCGAGCTCACCGATACTTTTTACGGAAACGAAATCAAAACCTGGCTGATCTCCGTCGCGGTCGCCATCGGCACCCTGATCGCGCTGCGGCTCGTCGAGCAAGTGTTGATCGTCCGTGTACACCGCCTCACCCGGAAGACGAATACCATCGTCGACGACGTCGTCATCGGCGCGCTCCGCAAGACGAAGCTGCTCTACCTCTTCATCGTCTCTGTCTTCATGGGTTCGATCTGGCTGTCCCTGCCCGTCGAGGTCCGCTCAGTTCTGTGGAAGGTGGCCGTCGTCGCGACGATCATCCAGGCCGGCATCTGGATAAGCACGGCGCTCCAGATCTGGCTCGAGAACTACCGCAAGGACGAGACTGACGGCGCGAACCGCATGACGATGAACGCCCTGAGCTTCCTCGGTCGGATTGCGCTCTGGGCGATCGTCCTGCTGCTCATCCTCGATAACCTCGGGGTCGACGTCACGGCCCTGGTCGCCGGCCTCGGCATTGGCGGCATCGCAATTGCCCTGGCAGTGCAGAACGTCCTCAGCGACCTCTTCGCGTCGCTCTCGATTGTGCTCGACAAGCCGTTCATCCCGGGGGACTTCGTGGTCGTCGGTGACATGGCGGGTTCGGTCGAGCACATCGGCATCAAGACGACCCGAATCCGAAGCATTTCGGGCGAGCAGCTCATTTTTTCCAACACCGACTTGCTCGGCAGCCGCATCCGCAATTTCGGCCGGATGCGAGAACGGCGCGTCGTCTTTTCGCTAGGCGTCACGTACCAAACGCCCGCGGACAAGCTCGAGCGCATCCCCGGGATCATCCGTGAAGCCATAGAGGGGCAGGAGCAAGTCCGCTTCGACCGGTCACACTTCGCGTCGTACGGCGACTCCGCACTCAACTTCGAGACGGTCTACTACGTCGGCAGCTCGGATTACGCCACGCATATGGACATCCTCCAGTCGGTCAACCTCGCCCTCTACCGCAGGTTCGCCACCGAAGGCATCGAGTTCGCCTACCCAACCCAAACCCTCTTCGTCGAAAAACCCTAGGCCTCTCAGAAAAGGGGT
>CALJYC010000023.1 GCA_937984275.1 uncultured bacterium
TAAAAAAGGGCGTCACCCTGCTCTTTTCACAGTGGGTCACGCACCGTCGCCCGGAGTGCTTCGCGCACCCCCTCCGCTTCGACCCCGACCGCTGGCTTCCCGAGCCCGCCAAGGCGATTCACAAGTACGCGTACTTTCCGTTCGGCGGTGGTCCGCGCATTTGCATCGGCAATCATTTCGCCATGATGGAAGCGGTCCTGGTGCTTGCAACTTTGATACGTCAGTACCGCTTAGAGATCCTTCCGGGTCAAACACTCACGCTCAAGCCATCGGTGACCCTTCGCGCCGCCGCGGATTTGAACATGCGACTGGTGTCGCGTGGTTCCGAGCCGGCAAGGGCCGCATAGCCCCCGCTCCCTGCTGCGGCGCAGCGTGCATGTCCGAAACTGGCCATTGATCGTATCAGCGACGCCGTGTTACTCGACTCGCTCGCGCACTTGGATCGTCGGCACGCCGCCTCCGACCCGTTACCCGCTGCGCACTGGAGGAGATCATGGGTGCACCTGTTTTTGGAAAGTTGTGGAGTTCCTGCTTGCTAGTGCTGGGCACGGCACTTGCCGTGTCTGTTGTAGGTGCGCCGCCGGCGAGTGCGAGCCCGCAATTGCTGGACGCTTGGGAGACTACCTACGGCCCCGGTACGGACTGGGATTCGCTATCGGCCGAAAACGCCCGCTGTCAGCTGTGCCATGAGACCACGGGCGAGCCCTGGAACGGGTACGGCTGGGACCTTCGTGAAGCGCGGTTTCTGGAAGAATGCGACCTCGTGGGAGATGGCTGGAACCCCAATTCCGACGCCGAGAGGTTCGAGTGTGTCGAGGGGTGGGACTCCGACGGTGAAGGGAACTGGAACGACGTAGAGATCCTTGCCAGCACGCAACCGGGCTGGACCGCCGGACCCAACAACATCCTCTTCTACATAGATGGCAGCTTCGATGTAGACGTGCTCCCGCCGGAGGGCATCGGACAGTACGATCCGGATGGAACCGGTGGCACGGGCGGCACCGGCGGAGCCGGTGGCGGCGCTGGCGGCGCTGGCGGCGCTGGCGGCGCTGGCGGCGCTGGCGGCATGGACACGTTGCCCCCTGGGCAATACAAGCGGACCACGCAGGTTGTCCGGCCCGGCCAGTCGATCCAGGAGGCCGTCGACCGGGCCAAGGAGGGCGCTCGCATCTACGTCCTGGCTGGTGTGTACATGGAGCACGGCAACGCGACCAACGGCCTGAATATCACCAAGAACGGCATCCGGCTGATCGGGCAGAACCGCGGCAACCAGGACAAAGTCAAGGACAAGGACAAGGACAAGGACAAGGACAAGGACAAGCCAAGGGGCGTGACCATCAGGAACACGAATGGTCAGCGCAATGGCATCGCCGTTGTTCCGCCGATGGTCACCGAGTGCATGAGTTGCCACTCCAGCATGGAGTTGCCGTTCCCGCTGCTTCCAGGCATCGAGCCAGGACTGCCGGACCCCGAGCCTCTTGTTTACGACATTGAGGTGAAAAACATCGAGATCGAGGGCTTCAGGAACGGGCTGTTCACCGAGCGAGTCGACGGCTTCGTATTCGACAATGTCACGTCCACCGACAACGTAGGCTACGGAATCTTCCCGACGCTGTCTTATAATGGCGTCATCACGAACAGCGTCGCCAGGGGTTCGCACGACAGCGGAATCTGGATCGAGACCTCCGAGAACGTCGTCGCGAGCAACAACTTCGTCGAAGGCAACGTCAACGGCTTCGAGGTTTCAAACAGTGACAACATTCTGCTCATCGACAATGAGGCAAGAGGCAATACGGTCGGTGCCGCGATCCTGCTCCTGCCGGACATCTTCGACGACCGACCTGGCGCCACGCGCATCGATCTGGTGAACAACTGGCTCCACGACAACAACAAGGAAAACACGGCCCCGGGAGGCATTCTCTCGGAGATTCCCCCGGGAATCGGGATCTTCATCCTGGGCACGGACGATGGGTTGATCGAAGGAAACCTGATCGAAAACAACGACTATGTCGGGATTGCCATTACCGATTACTGCGCGGTCACCAGCTTGACCAGCTTCCCCTGTGGGTCGGACCCGGATAGCTCGAACCCTGCGTTCCTCTTGGATCAAACGGCCAAGAATAACCACGTCGTGAGCACTGTTCTGGTCAACAACGGAACGAATCCGCCGCCTCTCCCGTTCGGCGCGCTCGCTGCCCAGCTCACGTTGGGCACGCTGCCGGTGGACTTTCTTCCCTTCCCTGAGGAGCTGTTTCCCTTCTTCCCCCCAGAAGACTTCACCCCGTACCACGACAATTGCTACGAGAACAACCAACTCGACGCGCTCTCGTTGCAGTTCTTCTCGTTGTACGACTTCACGGTTTGGCAAGAATTTGAAGGCCCACCGCCGCCATGGGACCTGCCCACGTGTCCGGCACCCTGAACCCACCGCTCGCGTGACCGCGACAGCGACCCCGCGCACCCGGGTTGACCTTCCCACGGTCGATCCGGGTCGCGACCCCACCCGGATCGGGTCGCGAGACGAGGTTGTGCGAAGGTTGGGCCAGACCACTGAATTCGCCCGACGGTGGCCGCGCGGCCTGCGGTTTTTCCTGCGTCTTTGGCCTCCGTGAGGGGCCGTGTCTTGCGCTCTCTTTTCAGCGCCCCCCGCGTCTGGGATAAGAACTCATGACGGCGGTAGTCGAGAAGGAGCTGCACGAGCTCGGCAATGGCATCTACGCGTACACGCAACTGCCGGGGTCTTGGGGTTGGAGCAATGCCGGGCTGATCACCGACGGTGATCAGAGCCTGTTGGTCGACACTCTGTTCGACGAGAAGATCACATCCGAGATGCTCGAGTCGATGCGCCGCGCAACTCCGGCCGCGGCTCGCATTGGGACCGTGGTCAACACGCATGGGAACGGCGACCACTGCTATGGGAACTCGCTCGTCGCGGACTCGGAAATCATCGGCACTCCTGGGTGCGTCGAAGACCTTAGAGAAGGTCCCCCAAGCCGCAACAACCTCTTGCTGCGCGCAGCAAGGGTGATCGGCGCGCTTGGTGCTGGCGGGAGGATGCTTGGCAGGATGCTCAACACCGTGGGGATCGATCGAGTCGCGCTGCTCGCGGAGGCAGGGCCGCTCGCGCTTCCGGCGTTTAGTGATTTCGACTTCGCTAACGCCAAGCTCACGCTCCCCAATCGCACCTTCCAAGGCGAGCTCGAGCTCCAGGTCGGGGACAAGAAGGTCATTCTCATCGAAGTCGGCCCCGCGCACACGCGCGGTGACGCGGTCGTCTGGGTGCCGGGCGATAAGACCCTTTTCACGGGCGATATCCTGTTCAAGAATGCGCATCCCATCATTTGGCAGGGTCCGGTTTCCAATTGGATCGCAGCGCTTCGTCGCCTGCTCGACATGGACATCGAGACCGTCGTGCCCGGTCACGGTCCCTTGACCGATAAATCCGGCCTCGCGGAGATATTGCACTACCTCGAAGTGCTGAGCGTGGAGGCGCGTCGTCGCTACGATGCCGAGATGAGCGTCGAAGACGCGGCCCGCGATCTCACCCTAGACGAGTTCAGAGGATGGCTCGATGCGGAGCGTGTCTACGTCAACATGCATACGCTCTACCGCGACTTCGCCGGTGACAGCGAGCCAGCTGATCCTCTCACTCTGTGGGCCGGAATGGGGAGGATGCGGAAGCACATGCAGCGCGGATGAATCCGCCCGCCTACTGCGAACGCGGTTTGGTTTAATTACACCGCCCGCCCACCCCCACCCGTAGTCCTCCCTGCCGCGGCAGTCGCTTCGCTCTGCCTTGGCGGCGCTTTGCGCCGGGCTTCGCCTTCGGCTCGCGCTGCCGCCTGGTGGATGGACGGGAGGTTGGCTGCCTAGGTCAGCTCGAAATCCTTACAGAACAGCACCGCCGCGCGGGGATCGTCGTAGCGTGACTTCCGATGCCGGTGGGTGGGAAAGCCATGCGCACACCCCGCTTCAGGGTCGAAGAGCACACAGTCTTCGCAGTTCCACTTGAGCCGGAATCTCTCGCGCTGCTCGCGAAAGCGTTCGTCCTGCTCAACCTTCATTCGAAGGCTCGATCTTGTTCACGCGGCGCTCGTGGCGGCCACCTTCGAAGCTCGCGCTCAGGAACGCTTTGAGGATCTCGGCAGCTAGCCCTGTGCCTACGACGCGAGCCCCGATGCAGAGCACGTTGGCGTCGTTGTGTTGGCGGGTCATCGAAGCGCTGAAGACGTCACTGCACACCGCAGCGCGCACGCCGGGGTGACGGTTCGCCGCCATCGACATGCCGATACCCGTGCCGCAGACCAAAAGCCCAAGCCCTTCCCCGCGCCCGACAGCGCTTGCAACTTGGTGCGCGTAGTCCGGGTAATCGGTGGACTCGCTGTTGTGCGTTCCGATGTCGACCACTTCGTAATCGAGCTCGGCCGCAACGCCGGAAAGCTCCCGCTTGAGCTCGAGGCCCGCGTGATCCGAACCGGCGATGAGAGTCTTGGCCATGGCTACGGAGCCTTTAGCACGAGCGCGCAGTTGGTCCCGCCAAAGCCAAACGAGTTGTTCATCAGCGCGCGAATCGGCCGCTCCTGGGCCTCGTTGGGCACCAGATTCATCCCCGCGGCGACCGGGTCGGGGTTCTGAAGATTAATTGTCGGCGGAAGGATGCCGTTGCGCATCGCAAGGGTGCAGAGCACCGGCTCGAGTCCGCCCGCGGCACCGAGAAGGTGCCCCGTCATGCTCTTGGTGCTGGATACGGCGAGCCCGTCGGTCGCATGCGCGCCAAAGATTTTCCGAACCGCCTCGAGCTCCCCGCCATCACCCATCGGTGTCGACGTGCCATGTGCGTTCACATAGTCGAGGTCCTCGGGATTCAGCTTGGCGTCGGTGAGCGCGATCTTCATCGCGCGTTGTGCGCCTTCGGCCCCAGGGGCTGGCTGCACCATGTGATGTGCGTCCGACGTCGCGCCGTAGCCGACGATCTCGGCCCAGATGTCCGCGCCGCGCGCAATGGCAGCCTCGCGCTCCTCGAGCATCATCACGCCGGCCCCCTCGGCGATCACGAACCCGTCGCGATCCGTGTCGAAGGGACGGCTTGCAAGCTCCGGCTCGTCGTTGCGTCGAGACAGCGCACGCATCGACGTGAACCCGGCCACGCCAACCGGCGTCACGGCAGCCTCCGCGCCCCCAGCAACAGCCGCGTCGATCTCTCCGCGTTGAATCCAGCGAAACGCGTCACCGATCGCATGCGCGCCCGATGCGCACGCGCTCGTGTGGGTGTAGCTCGGGCCTTTGAACCCCCACTTCAGCGTCACCTGTCCCGGCGCGAGGTTCGAGATGACCGAGGGAATGAAATACGGAGATACTCGGCGCGGCCCCTTGTCGAACAGCGTCTGGCAGGTGTCCTCGAAGACCTCCAGTCCGCAGAAACCAACCCCGATGAAGGTGCCCACGCGCTCCTTCTCTTCATCGCTCGGCTCGAAACCGGAGCTCTTTATCGCTTGCGCGCTTGCCGCAATGGCAAGCTGAATGAAACGCGCCGCTTCACGCAAGCGCCGCTTCGGCATGTACTGCAACGGATCGAAGTCCGAGCACTCACCCGCGATCTGCGAAGCGAACTCGGTGGCATCGAAACTTTCGATGCGCGCGATGCCGCTCCGCCCCTCGGAGATGTTGTTCCAAGTGGTCGCGACATCCGCGCCGCATGGGCTCACGCTGCCCACGCCTGTGATCACTACTCGCCGCATCAACCCGCCTGGCAAGGCACGCGCGCCGGGCTCTTAGCCCTGCTGCGCCTTGATGTATTCGATCGCATCACGGACGGTTTTGATTTTCTCCGTATCCTCGTCCGGAATCTCGATCTCGAACTGCTCTTCGAGCGCCAACACGACCTCGACAACCGCGAGAGAGTCGGCCTTGAGATCCTCGATGAAGTCTTGCTCTTCCTGAATATCGGCCCCATCGACGTCGAGCTTATCCGACACGATTTCTTTGACCTTCGCCGCAATGTCCATCTGTTCCCTCCGTCACGCACGCGCTAGACGTGCATGCCTCCGTTGACCCGGACTACCTGTCCGGTGATATAGCTCGCTTCTTCGCTAGCTAAAAATACTACTGCGGCCGCAACCTCTTCGGGGCGGCCAATTCGCCCTAGCGGCGTCTGGTCGATGATGCCCTGCTTCCCCGCATCCGGCAGATCTGCAGTCATATCGGTCTCGATGAATCCTGGGGCGACGGCGTTCACGGTGATCCCCCGAGAGGCATACTCGCGGGCCAGCGTGCGCGTTAGGCCCAAAATGGCAGCCTTTGAAGAGGAATAGGCCACTTGGCCGGCGTTGCCCGACTCCCCCACCACGCTCGAAAGATTGATGATCCGCCCCCACCGCTTCTTCATCATCGGGCGAATGCACGCTTTGGCGCAGTAGATCGGTCCGTTCACGTTGGTGGCCCAGGTCAGCTCGAGGTCCTTCTGCGATACTCTCAACAACAGTTGGTCGATCGAGATTCCCGCGTTGTTCACCAGGATGTCGATGCGTCCGTGCCGCTCGATTGCTTCCTTGATACCGCGGTCGACTGACTCTGCGTCAGCCACGTCGAAGCCGAGAAGCTCACCCTGCCCACCGGCCTCTTGGATGAGGCCCAGCGTTTCCTTCGCGGCCTCCTCGTTGGAGCGGTAGTTGACCAGGACGTGCGCACCGGCTTCGGCTAGCGCAAGGCTAGTCGCACGCCCGATGCCACGTGACCCCCCGGTCACGACGGCGATTTTCCCCGCCAGATCGAACACGATCTACTCGAGCTCTTCGGCTTTACCCTTGATTACCTGACGGCCCTTGTAGAAGCCGCATGCTGGGCAGGCCCGGTGCGGAAGCATCACATCGCCGCAGTTGGGGCATGCGCTCACGTTTGGGGCGGTGACTTTGTCGTGATGGGCGCGCCGCTGGTCGCGCTTCATGGGGCTGGTTCTGCGTTTCGGTACTGCCACGGGATCACTCCTCGTTCTTCGTAAGTGCTTCTTTGAGTTTCAGTAGAGGGGCGAAGCGCGGATCGGGCACCGACCCCCCAAAGACCTCCTCAGGAGGCCGAAGATGCTCCGGAACGGCGATTCCCTCGCAGCTCTCCGAGCAAAGTGGTTTCATCGGCGCTTCGAGCAACAACAGCTCGCGCACCATGGGGTCCAGCACGACTTCGCTGCCGCCGTAGTAGTCCCGGTTGACCTCGTCCAACAGGACGTCGATCTCGTCGCTGTTCTGCGGACGCATGTGCTCCGGGCTGTAAAGCGCCGTCAGTGCAAGGTCCACGTCGATCGGAACGTCGTTCAAGCACCGCGCGCAAGTTGCAGCGACCTTGGCCTCGATGTGCCCTTGGACCAAGACATCGAGTGCGCTGCGCTGCGCATGCACGGTAAACCGTCCGTCCTCGGTCCCCGCCTTCAGCTCAGCGTCGGCAAGCGCGTTCGCCAGCCAATCCGTGCGGATGGCAAAGTTCCAATCCCTCCCGGCCTCGTCGAGGTCCTGGATCTGTAGGACGAAGGTAGACATTGAATTCAGCTTGATAGGCGACAGCCAAGCGACCCTCCCAGGCCACGAGAACGCGCTACTATTCGTTGTGGTCTGGGGGCTGTCAAGGAGGGTGCCACCGCCCCCAACTAGCACCTTAACTCCTCGTAATGTGACCGGTTTCTAAAAAGGGGTCAGGCCCCTTTTCCAAAGGTTTAAGAGGCGCTTTCACGTGGCGAGCGGCATCCGCGAAATGGGGACAGTCCCCTCGTCCCGACTGAGCTCAACCTGCACCCCTGCAGGAACCTCCTGCTCACCCCTCTCGCAGTCGCCAAATTGCTGGTCCATGATAGGTTTCCCCGCCATGGCTGACGATTTTGCACGTTTTTCTGGAACCCCCACTTATCTCACGAGCGACGCCCTCGAATCCGCGGTCAACTGCGCGGTGGTGCTCGAGAAGCCGCTCCTCATCCGGGGGGAGCCCGGCACCGGCAAGACCTTACTGGCCGAGGCGGTGTCCGAGGCCCTGAAGATGCCCCTTCTTCGCTGGAACATTCGGAGCACGACTCGCGCTCAGGACGGGCTCTACGTCTATGACACCGTCCAGCGTCTCTACGACTCCCGATTCGGAGATAAGGATGTCAACGACATCGGTGAGTACATCAAGCTCGGACCGATGGGCGAGGCCTTCGACGCCAAGGAGCGCGTGGTCCTGCTGATCGACGAGATCGACAAGGCCGACGTCGAGTTCCCGAACGACCTCCTCAACGAGCTCGACCGCATGCAGTTCCATGTCGACGAGACGCAACGGGACATCATCGCCACGCAGCGACCCATTGTGATTATCACCAGCAACGCGGAAAAGGAGCTCCCCGACGCGTTCCTCCGCCGCTGCGTGTTCCACTTCATCGACTTCCCGACGCCGGAGCTGATGAACGACATCGTCCGCGTCCACCATCCCAAGGTGCACGAAAGCCTCGTCGACCAAGCGCTCAAGACGTTCTACGAAATCCGCAGCATGCGGCGCCTCCGAAAGCGCCCGAGCACGAGCGAGCTCGTCGACTGGATCGCGGTGCTGCAGCGCGCCGGCATCGACGGCGTGAAGCTCGAGGACAACCTTCCCTTCCTGGGCGCGTTGCTCAAGAAGGAGCAAGATCTCGTCGCCTTCGCCGACCAGCTCTCGGGCGGCAGGCAATGGAGAAGCTAAAATCCTAGTCCCCTTCATGTATGAGCTTCGCGGCCGAGGCGTCCCCGTCGGGACGCAGGAGGTCATCGCGCTTGC
>CALJYC010000024.1 GCA_937984275.1 uncultured bacterium
CACATCGTGTCCGGGCCGGCGATGGCCACCGACAATGGCGTGAAGTTCGAGGTCAACATCGCGAAGGCCGAGGCCGCGGTTCCGCAGGGCATCGACCCGAAGGTCGCCGAGGAGCTGAGGCAGAGTGCTGCGATTCTGGACGACGTGGGCGGCACGGTCGAAATGAACGACCGCGGCATCGCGCTGGCGACGGAGCTCAACGACAAAGCCAAGAGCCCCGACATCCCGCTGCGCTTGCTGATGATGATCGTCAACGCGCGCACAACGCTGTCTCGCGTTGTATTACCGGCCGAGCCGGTGGGGCTCGGAGCCCGCTGGGAGGCTCGTAAGGAGCTCATGCTCTACGGCTTCAAGGTGCAGCAGGTCGACTCCTACACACTGGTCGAGCGCGTAGGCGACGAAATCAAGCTCAACGTCACGGTCACCCAGAACGCGCTTCCCCAGTCCGTCGACTTTCCCGAGGAGGGCATTTCAATCGCGGTCGAGCAAATGGTGGCGAACGCGGGTGGCGAAATCATCCTCAACCTGAACGCCCTCGAGTCCGACGCCGCGGCCACAGGTGACGCGACGGACAAACTCACCGTCACCGGCCCAGAGGGCACGGAAAAGATAGAGGTCAACGAGGCCTTCGAAATCCGAATGACCAACACCACCGCCTTCGAATAACAAAATTAACCCTTTCAAAAAGGGGTCAGACCCCTTTTTAGAAGGGTTAATTTCCTGGCGGGATTATGTTTGGTCGGTGAGCGGGCACCGGGAGACGTTTGATGCGGTCGTGGTCGGCTCGGGCCCCAATGGCCTGAGCGCCGCGGTTGCGTTGGCGCAGGGTGGGGCGTCCGTCCTCGTGCTCGAAGCTGACGACGAAATTGGTGGGGGGACGCGGACTGCGGAGCTCACCTTGCCCGGGTTTCACCACGACGTGTGCTCGGCGGTTCATACGACCGGGATTCTTTCACCGTTCTTTCGCTCCCTGCCGCTCGAGGAGCATGGCCTTCGGTGGATCCTGCCTCGCGCCTCCGTCGCGCATCCCCTCGATGGTCAGCCTGCGGTCATGATGTGGTCCTCGGTGAAGGAGACGGCTGCGGGGCTCGGTGCGGATTCAAGTGGTTATCTGGACCTTATCGCGCCGTTTCTCGACAACGCCGAAGGTTTTTTTCGCGACGTGCTCGGGCCGCTGGGCTGGCCTCGGCACCCGGGTCTGTTTGCACGGTTCGGGCTGAAGGGGATGTGGCCAGCGACGAGATTTGCCAATTGGCGGTTTCAGCAGTCGCGTGCCCGAGCGCTCTTCGCCGGGTGTGCGGGTCATAGCATCCTTCCGCTCGACAAGATGTTCACTGCGGCCCTTGGGCTGATCTTCTCCATCGCCGGTCACGTGGAGCCCTGGCCAGTAGCCGCAGGAGGTTCGCAAGCCATCCCGCGAGCGCTCGGGAGCCTCTTGCGTCAGCTCGGGGGCCAGATTCGCACCGGTGTGCGGGTGACGTCTCCAGCGGATCTGCCTGCCGCCCGGGTCTATCTGTTCGACACCAGCCCGGACCAATTGGCATCGATCGCCGGGACCGCTCTCCCGAGTGGGTACCTGAGGCGTCTCGGCCGCTATCGCTACGGGCCCGGCGTCTTCAAGCTCGACTGGGCGCTCGATGGCCCCGTTCCCTGGAGCGACCCCAACTGCCTGGAGGCGTCGACAGTGCATCTCGGTGGCACTCTCGAGGAGATTGCAGCCGGCGAGGCGGCGATGTTTCGAGGCAAGCATCCGGAACGTCCCTACGTGCTCCTGTGCCAACAGAGCCAACTCGACCCGAGCCGGGCGCCTGACGGAAAGCAGACGGGCTACGCGTACTGCCATGTTCCCGGCGGCTCGACGGTGGACATGACCGAGGCGATCGAGAAACAAGTCGAGCGATTCGCACCCGGCTTCAAGGATCGAATCCTTGCCCGGCACACGATGAACACCCACGAGCTCCATCGCTACAACCCGAACTTCGTGGGGGGCGCGATCACCGGCGGGGTCGCGGACGCATTTCAACTGTTCACGAGACCGGTTGCTCGAATCAACCCGTACACGACGCCAAACCCTCGTGTCCTGATCTGCTCCGCATCGACGCCCCCTGGGGGCGGTGTGCACGGAATGTGCGGTTACCACGCGGCACAGAGTGCGTTGAATCGGATCGAAAGATTCGAGCCGGCTCCGCTCACGCGGTGAACCAGTACGCCCACGCGATGAACACGAGCTGAAACGGCAACCGCGCCCACAGCGCCCACCGCGGGATCGGCTTCTTCGGGTTGAGAGAGATGTTGTGGGTGAGCATGTAGATGTTCGCCGGAAACACGGCGACGTAGAGCGCGATCAGGCCCCAGGCTGCCCAGGGGCGCGTTCCGGGAATGAGAAGCCCGACGCCGCCGAGGACCTCGAAGAACCCGCTGATGTAAACGAGTGCCAGGGGGGCCGGCAGAAACTTCGGGACGATTCGGACGAAAGGCCTGGGTCGAACGAAGTGGAGAACACCGATGGCGATCATGGCGACGGAGAGGAGGAGGAGCGCGGCAAACTTGAGGGGGGGCATGTGGGAGGTTGTATCGTAGTGATCCCCGCGGGGACAGTGCCAGTGCCGGTGTTCATGCTGCCGTGCGCGTCATCGTTTGCGCCCGCGTCCAGCTGAGGTCGGCGATGTCCTCAAAGAGCAGATTCTGGGCGTGGCTGCCTCCGAGCGCCGACACCTTCGGCACCGCGGCCGCCAGCACGACAGACGAGAGCTCATAGTCGCCCGCCGCAAACGCCCGAAGCCCAACTCCCATCTGCACCAAGACCTTGGCGTGCGAATCCTCGGTCGCCCGCCTCCCGTGCAACCACCGGTCGAGGCCGTCCACATCGCCGGCGCCCGCAAGCGCGAGCAGACAATGAAGCGCTACGTAGGGAGTGCTTGCTCGCGTCAGCTGGCGCACGGCCGTCGCGTGCACGGGCTCCCAGGTCAACCTCGCCGGTCGCGGCGCGGTGAGTTGAAGCCTCCACAGCAACGCCGGCGCGTCGGTGAGCGCATCGTAGGTGTGTGTGGCGACGGGGAGGATGTGCGTCTCGAATCGTGCCAATGCGGCTTCCCATCGTGCCACTGCGATCTCGAAGATCGCCATGTGCCATTGAAGGTGCGTCCAGTCGCTTCCGCTTCCCTCGCGACCCTCGAGCAATGTGCCAAGCAGCCGATGGCCGAGCTCATGCCGACCCTCGTCGAGCGCGCGGTGCGCCATGACGTGCGCTTGGCCTGCGTCGCCGTGCGAGAACACTCCGAAACCACTGACGTCGTGGGTTCGCGTGCGCGGCATGAGCTCGAGGCTCATGACGCCCTCTTGCTTTCGTTGACTCGGCGAGCCTTGGCGATCACGTAGGGGCGCTGCACGACGATGCCAGTGCTCGTTCGCGCCGTCTCATGAAACGCAATGAACTCAGCCGCGAGCGCCGCAGCCTTCTCGTCGCTGAGTACCTCGAGCAACGCCACCACGGGTCCGAACCCGGTGGAGAACGTCGACCATGCTTGCTCCCCGCTCTCGGGCCGGAAGAAGGAGGTGCCTACTTCGAACTCCACCTCGAAGTGGTCGCCGAGCAGTTCGAGGACCCTGGCGGTCTTTCCCCACTCGAACGGCGAGGGGGCCGGACTCTCCTCCGCCGGCTTGTACGAACGGATGAGCTTGAACATCTCGTGCACGCTCCCTCCGACCGCCCAGTTGGCTAGGGAGATGCGCCCACCGGGGCGCACTACGCGAGCGAGCTCCGCGGCAACGGCTTCTGGGTCGTGCGCGAACATCACGCCGAACGTGGAGATCACCGCGTCGAAGTGGTTGTCCGGGAAGGGCAGGGCCTCGGCGTCGCCGATTCGAAAGTCGATGCCAGAGCTGAGCTGCCTTGCGGCCTCGATTACTTCGGCGCCCAAGTCGACACCGGTTACGATGGCGCCGCGGGCTGCGATACTGCGCGCCGCCCAGCCCGTGCCCGTCGCGACGTCGAGAATGCGCTCGCCGGGCTGAGGGTCGAGCGCGTCGACGGCGTGCTCGATGGCGTCCGCGATTCCTCGGCTGACTTCATCATACTTCTCCCCCCCAGCGCCCCACGTGCGGGCAGCTTCAGCGTTGGTTGGTAGGACGACGGAGTGGGTGGTTTGTGCTTGGTGTTCGGCGGTCATGGCGGTCTCCTTTTGTGGTGAGTCCCGTTGGGGACATCTCCATCCTGGGTGGCCGCCGTTTATCCAGCGTCAGACCGAAAGCTATGAGGCGTCTATTCTTCGTCTATAATCCGTCCAGGATGAGCAGGACCCTACGCCTCAACGTGCTTGGCCCCTTTGACGCCCAGTGGTCAGACGGGACGCCTCTCGAGGTCACGGGCAAAAAGATCCAAGGATTACTAGGGTATCTGGCGGTCGAAAGCGCTCGTCCCCACAGCCGCGAGCAGTTGGCGGCACTCCTGTGGAGCGAGACCGGAGATGAGAGGGCGCGGCACAATCTCCGGCAGGCGCTATCGAAGGTTCGGCGCTCGTACGGGCCTCTGATCTCGTCCACCGGCGAAGCTCTGGCGCTCGACCTCGGGCAGTGCTCGGTCGACGCCCGTGAATTCGATCGTCTCGCGCGGAGCGAGGATGTCGGCGATCTCGCTCGCTGCATGGAGCTATACCGAGATGATCTTCTCGACGGCCTCGTGCTGCGTGAGGCGCTCTACGATGAATGGCTCCTCGGTGCACAGCATCAGTTTCGAAGGACGGCGTGCGACGCCATCGAACGGTTGGCGTCTAAGCTCCCCGCTCTCGACCGCGCCGACGAAGCGGTCGCTGTCCTCAACCGCCGGATCGCCATGGACCCTGCGTGCGAGCCCGCCCACCGGCATCTCATGGAGCTCTTCGAACGAATCGGCCGCCGCTCGGACGCGCTTCGGCAGTATCAGTTCTTGAGCGAAGCACTCGATCGCGAGCTCAGCACGGAGCCGAGCGCAGAAACTCGAGCGACATACGAGCGGATTCGCGCTGGCAGCGGCGCGGTCACGCAACAAGCATCAGTCCGTGCGGCCGATGTGGTGGTGCCGAGTGTGCACGAGCTGCCCACCGTCGCGGTGCTGCCGTTCGACAATCTCTGTGGTCCCGATGACGGCTACTTTGTCGACGGGATCGCCGAAGACATCATCACGGCCCTTTCGCACTTCAGTACGCTGATGGTCATCTCACGTGGTTCGACCTTCGCGTATCGGGACCGCGAGGTTTCGGATCGCGACGTGGCATCAGAGCTGGGCGCTCAGTTTCTCGTTCGTGGCAGCGTTCGGCGGGCGGGCAACCGTGTGCGGATCAGCGTCCAACTCCTCGATGCTCACGCCGGGTCGACCTTGTGGGCCCACCGTTTCGATCGCGAGATCGAGGATGTTTTCGTCCTGCAAGATGAGCTTTCGTCGACGATCGTCGCGACACTGGCCGGACGGGTAGAAGCGGCCCGACTTGCGAAAGCCCGGCGGGCGCCACCAGAACGCTTGGCTGCCTACGATTACGTTCTTCGTGGCAAGGAACATCACCACCGATACACCCGCGAGGATTGCCGCGCGGCCATCGACATGTTCGAGCGCGCGGTCGCGAGAGATCCAGGCTATGCCACAGCGCACGCTTGGCTTGCATGCGGGCTCGGGCAGGCGATGGGCTTCCGGCCCGACGAGTACGATGCGCTCCTCGATGGGGCGCAGGTCGCCGCCGAGCGCGGCCTAGAGCTCGATCCATCAGACACTGAATGCCTTCGGATCCTGGCGCAGATCTCGCTCATGCGAAGAAACCTCCAGCGTGCGATTCGGTATCAAGAGCAAGGTCTTTTTCTCAACCCAAACGATGATCGTTCGGTCTGCGCGATGGGCGAGCTTCTTTCCTTTGCCGGCAGGTCTGAGGAAGCCGAGGGCTGGGTGCGCAAGGCCATGCGTCTCAACCCCTATCACCCACCTCGCTATTGGTCGCACCTGGCGCGGACTCTTTTTCACCAGGGGCGCCACCGGGAAGCACTCGATGCGCTGCAAAACATCGGCGCGCCACGAGTGCGTGAACGGGGCTTCCAAGTCGCCGCCGCCAGCGCGCTCGGTGACACCAAAGAGCTCGCCAAGAGCGTGGCTGCGCTTCGCGAGACCGTTCCAGATTTTGATCCAGAGCGCTTCCTTCAGCAGCTCCCGTACGAAGACGAAGGAGATCGGCAGGCACTCCTCGATGCGCTTGCCGCGGCCGTCGGGTGACGTGCTAAGAACGAGGCGAGAAAGAGCACGACATGGGATCCGAACGCCAGAAGCCTCTTCGGGCGGAACAGTTCACGACTGCGCGCAACGCTCAGTCGCGCTGGTACCATGCGGTCAATGTCGTAGGGCGGGTGCTTCCGACCTTCGGCTCCGCGACGGCCGCGGCCTGGTTCGAAAAGGCCAAACGCCAGAACCCTGGAGTCGCAGATCCCAGGCCGGAGACTCTCGCTGCGCTGGAGGCGCTCTTGCGCTCCGTGCACGAGGATGCCGAGCTCAGCTTCTCGGGCCGGATCGCCGCGCGAATGGATTGTCTCCGTATGGCCGGCCAGCATCTGCGGATCGAGCAGGCAATATGCGAGACACCGGAGATCCTGGACACCCAGATCCCGTCCCCAATCTTCCTGATCGGTTGGATGCGTACGGGAACCACGTTCGTTCACCGACTGCTCGCCCAGGACCCAGATACGCGCTCGATGCCGTACTGGGAGAGCATGTACCCGGTGCCGCCAAGCCGAGGAAAAGATGATCGGGCCAGCGAGCTAGCCCGCGTACTGAAACAGCTCGAAAGCATTTCGCCCAACTACGAGGCCATTCATCCGATGGGGGCCTGGGAGCCAGAGGAATGCGTTGCTCTCTTCACGAACGTGTTTCGGACGTTGCAGTACAACGTTCAGTACCGCGTCCCTGGGTATGTCGAGTGGCTGCAAGGGCAAGACCCGCGCATCGCCTACGGGCAGTACCGCCAACAGCTCCAGCTGGTGCAGTATCACCGGCCCCAGGGCACCCGGTTCGCGCTCAAGGATCCAACCCACTCGGTCTTCCTTCCGACGATCCTCGAGCTCTTTCCAGACGCTAGATTCGTGTTCACGCACCGGGACCCGGCAACGACGATGAGCTCCTTGTGCAGTCTCTACGCATACACCCGCGCGCTCTTCAGCGACGACGTCGATCCACACGCGCTCGGACCCGAGCTGATGAATAGCTACCTGCCTGGGTCGCTCGAGCGCGCGTTGGAGATCGTGGACGGTTTGGCTCCAGGCCGGGTTGCGCACGTGCGGCACGTCGATGTGCGGCGCGATCCGATTGGCATGATGACTCACGCCTCTCGGGACCTCGGTATGGAAATGACTGATCCGGCCCGAGCTGCGATGCAGGCGATGCTCGATACGGAGAGCCGCAAGCCTAGGGACATCCACGTTCACAGCCCCGAGGGATTTGGTCTCACGGCCGAAAGAATTCGTGAGCGACTAGCCGGTTACTGCCAACGCTTCGAGCTATGAGGCCTCGGGCCTC
>CALJYC010000025.1 GCA_937984275.1 uncultured bacterium
ACGGCGTCGACAACGAAGCGTTGGCGACGATGGGATTTCAGCCCGGCGTTGCAGGGTGGTGGAGCCGCACCGCCACGCGTTCCGAGAAGCTCGAGCTAGTCGCAAAACTCTCCCGCAACCTCGAAGGACGAATCGTAAATCTGCTCGTGCGCGATGCCGACGCCGTGCAACTCGAAGACCAAGGAGGCAGCGACGATGTCCACCAAGATGATTAAGGGTCTCTTGTTGGTGATCGCGCTCATCGCGATCGGCATGGCGTTCGTCAGGTTCAATCGGGTAATCCTCCCCGAAGGTGCGGTGCCGGTAGTGTGGGACGGCGAGGTTTGCGGGCACTGCAAAATGCACGTCGGCGACCCGCGGTTTGCCGCCCAGCTGCAAACGACCGCGGGCGATGTCCTCAACTTCGACGATCCCGGTTGCCTCTTCGACTACCTTCAGTCTCACGAAGCATCGGTCCACGCGCTCTATTTCCGCAATTACGACGAGGACGGTTGGCTCACCGAATCGGAGGTTGGCTTCCTCCCCGTCGAGGATTCCCCTATGGGCTACGGGATCCGCGCCGTCCCGAGGCAGACACCCGAGGCGCAGGACATCGACTGGGCCAGGCGCCAGGTTGTCAACCGGGCCCATCATCAGCACGGGGGCTCATGAGTCGTCAGCTGCGGTCCTATTGGGCGGTCGCCCAGCTCGATCTCGCGGAGGTTCTTCGTTCGCGCTGGTTACTGTTTTGCATCGTCGTGTATGCGGTGCTTGCCGTGGTGTTCTTGATGGTTGGGATGCGCGAGTCGACCGTCTTCGGTTTCACGGGGACGGGGAGGGTGCTCGTGTCATACGTGCACGCCCTGCTGGTGCTTCTGCCACTGATGGCGTTGATCGCGACAGGTCAGGTCGTCAACAAGGCCCGCGATGATGGAACGTTGGAGCTCCTGTTCAGCCAGCCGATTTCCCGCGGGGCCTTCTTCAGCGCGATTTCGAGCGTCCGCTTCCTGGTGCTGCTGGCGCCCCTCGCCGTCTTGATGGTTGCTGTCGGCCTCTTCGGCCGCGTGGCGTTCGGTCAGCAGGTCGCCTGGAGCTTCATCGGACACTGCCTCGTGCTCTGCTCCGTGCTGGTTTGGTCGTTTTGTGGGATCGGCCTGTGGGTCTCGACCACCGTGCAGAACTCGGCCCGCGCCACGATGTATTTGCTACTGATTTGGGTGGCGGGCATTGCGCTCATGGACTTTGCGCTGGCCGGGATGATGCTGCAATGGCGGATGGAGCCCAGGGTCGTGTTCGCGCTGGCCGCCCTCAACCCTGTCCAGAGCATTCGAATGGCCCTACTGTCGTCGGCAGATCCCGAGCTCAGCGTGCTCGGTCCGGTTGGCTTCTACCTGGCCAACCAAATCGGGAGTACGGGGCTCTATGTCTTGGGTGTTGCATGGCCCATGTTACTCGGGACGCTCGCCTGGATGAGCGGACTTTGGAAGTTGCGTCGGGGAGACGTCGTTTAGGAAATGAAGGCCTAAGAGGAGGCGAAATGTCAAAGGCAGTGGACGGATTCTATCGATTCTTGGACGAGCCAATCTTTCCGTGGGCGCGTGTCGTGCTCGCGCTCCTGACGATCTTCGTGGGCTTGAGCTTCACGGCGCCGATGTGGCACATCAACATGCAGGCGCCTCAATACCCGGAAGGGCTCGACCTCTACATCTATTCGTACAAGGTGGATGGCGGCAACGACGGCAACGACGTGAACGAGATCAACACGCTGAACCATTACATCGGAATGGCCCCGCTCGACCGCGCCGCGCTCACAGACCTCGACTGGATTCCGTTCCTCTTCGCTGCCATGATCATTTTCGCATTGCGAACGGCGGTCATCGGGAAGGTCAGCACCATGATCGACCTGCTGGTGATGACGACCTATGCAGGGATCTTTGGATTCGGTCGCCTGTACTACAAGCTCTATACGTTTGGGCACAACCTCGATCCGAAGGCAGCTATCACCGTGGATCCATTCATGCCGGTCATGTGGGGACAGAAGCAAATCGCGAACTTCCTAACCGAAGCCAATCCCGGGCTTGGCACGGTCTACGTCGGGATTTTCGCAACTGGGCTCACGCTCTTGGTTCTGGCCCATCTCTTCATCGGGCGGCGCGAGCACGTGGCGGAGCAGTCAGCCACATAGTGCGTAAAATCCAACCGAAATGCGGATTGCTGGAGTCCCGCTGTACCGCCTGACACACTAGGGATCCAGCCCCATGGAAACCGATCTCCATACGTTCGTCGTCTCCGACATGCACCTCTCGGAGGCGCACGAGCCCGATCCGGCCCGACCGATGTGGATGGCCTATAAGCGTCGGGAGTTCTTCATTGACGACGACTTTGCGGCGTTCCTCGATCACATCCAGGAAAAAGCCACCGGGCCGATCGAGTTGCTGCTGAACGGCGATATTTTCGACTTCGACAACGTTACCGCCGTGCCCAGCAAGGACCGGGATATCGATTGGCTCGAGCGCGCCCGCGGGCTCGGAAGCGAGGAGTGGAAGAGCCAGTTCAAGATGACGCTCATCATCGAGGACCATTCGCGCTGGTTCGAAGCACTAGGTCAGTTCATCGCGAGGGGGCACCGTGTGGTTTTCGTCGTCGGCAACCACGACGTCGAGCTCTATTGGCCGTCTGTGCAGCGTGCGATTTGCGATGCGCTCGGTGCCCCGTTTCCGTCGAGCATCGGCGAAGAGGAGGGCGATGATCCCATCGTGTTCTGCAACTGGTTCTATCTCAGTGGGGGTGACACGTACATCAGTCACGGCCACCAGTACGATCCAAACTGTGTGGTGCGTGACCCCGTCGATCCGCTGATTGAAGTTCGCGGGCAGCCGCGAGTCCGAATCCCGTTTGGGGACTTGGCCGCGCGGTACATGCTCAACGGAATGGGGTATTTCAACCCCCACCAGTCCGAGAACTACATCATGAGCACGGTCGCGTACCTGCGGTTCTTCTTCCGCTATATGCTGCGGACCCAGCCACTCTTGATTTGGACTTGGTTCTGGGGTGCGTATGCCACCTTGTGGATCTCGCTTCGAACGCACTGGCTCCACCCGATGCGCGATCCCCTGCTGGTCGACGACAAGGTGCGATCGATCGCCACACGGTCGCAGGCCACCCCATCGATGGTCCGCAAACTCAACGCCCTTCACGTTCCCTCGGCGACCAACAATCCGTTTCGAATCGCACGGGAGCTGTGGCTCGATCGCGCGTTCTTCTTATTGGCGGTGCTTTTTCTGGCGTGGCAGATCGTATTGCACATCAACATTGCATGGCCAATCAGCCCCTTGTGGGTATTCGTGCCGGCGCTGATCTTCATGCTCCCTTATCTTGCGTATGCCTCGTCTGTTCGGCCGACGGTGTTTGACACGCCGCTGCTCACGGAGCGGCTTGCAGATCTGATCTTCAAGATCACGGGCGCGCGCCGAGTGGTCTTCGGACACACGCACCAGCCCAAATGCGAGCAGGTGGGCCCGATCACACTCTACAATGGGGGCTTTTGGTCCAAGGCCTTCGCCGACCCGGAATGCACGATCCGTCTTGGGGAGCAAACCTTCGTTTGGATTCGCCCGGGGGTCGATGGTTCCGAGCGCATCGCCGATCTCTGCGAATGGAAGGCAGCCGAAGAGGCTCCCGTACGGTCGCTCTGCACCGAGGCGACGAGCGCCGCCAAATCCCAGCCCGCACACGCCCTCCGCGAAAGGGGACGAGGCCTTTCTCCTTCCTGATTCCCCGTCGTCACTTGGCGGGAAGCTCGGCAAACCGAGAACGTGTCCATCGAGCATCCCACGATGCGAGCACGTCCGTCGCGTGCCGTTCTCCGGTGACACAGTGCCAGCGTCAGTGCTTTGTCTGGGCTCGGCTTGTTCCCCCGTTCTGCTGTCGTAGGTTCTCCGCGTGAAGGATCCGTTTGTTTACACGATGCGTGTCCGGTTTCGGGACACGGACATGCAAGGGCATGTCTATTTCGGCAACTACTTCGTTTTCTGTGACGAGGCGCTGGGCGCGTACATGCGAGCGATCGGGATGCCTTGGCAGGACATGGTGAAGAGCGGCACGGACATGTTCTACGTGAATGCGAATTGCGACTATTTGGGCAGCGCCAGGTTCGAGGAAGACATTCACATCGAGACCCGCATCTCGAAACTCGGAAGCTCGAGCGTCACCAGTAGCTTCGTGATCCGCAACAACAAACAGGAGACGCTTGCGAAGGCGAGCGTCACGAGTGTCTGTGTCGATCCGAGGACGCGAGAGAAGGTGAGGGTCCCCGACCCCTTCCGTGAGGCGGTTGCCGCGTTCGAAGAGGGCCCCCCCTGATCAGTGCAGATTCTGCCGGGTGCCGGTGACGGAAGCCGGGACGAAGGGGGCTCGACGGTGATGGTCTGCGTCGGCCCTGACCCGGCTTCCTGACACACGGCTTCTCGATAGCATCGGCTCAAAACGCGATCCCGTTCAGGGCGTGGCGGAGGATTACGCGATCGGGAGTCGCAAACGCCTCGTAGAACGTGACCACCGCGCCGACGGCGGTTTCCCAGGCGTTCAGCGTGAAGGACACGTCCGGCAATTGGATGGAGGCTGCGATTTCGTTCACGGCGTTCGCGAACTGCGGGTCTTTGATTTCTGTAGTCATGGTCTTCTGCCTTTCTTGATTCATGCCGCGGCCATCAGATGCTTCGATGCATCGATGAAGCTCACGGCGACATTTGTGACGGGTTCGGCGCGGAGGATTCGCTGGTGTCCGAGGCCTTCGGTGATGATGAGATCGGCGCCCGGCCACGCTTCGGCGATACTTTGGCCGGAGCGCACGGGAACCTCCTTATCGTCCCGATCGTGGATGACCAAGAGCGGGACCTGCATCGACGGGGCGATCTGGTTTGCGCGCATGCTTTCCATCGACACGCCGACACGGCGCTCAACCCGCTCTTTCAGCCGCTCGCGCACCTCATCGGTGATCGCGAGCGCAGCGCTGAAGATCTCGAGGAACTGCCTTGGGTCGGCGGGAGGCGAGACGAAGACCGCCCGCTCGATCTGCAGACCGTCTGCGAGAGCGATGGTCGTCGCCGCCCCTCCCATCGAATGCGCGATGACGCCGTAGACGTCGCCGACCTCGTCGGCGATTCGGCGAATGCATGATGCCATCTCGGGGAGAGACATGCTGGCGCCTGGAGAATCGCCGTGGCCGAACGCATCGAAGGCAACGACTCGAAAGCCCCGCGCGACCAGTGGCTCAACGAACCCGCCTAGCTGCGTGGCGCGACCGTTCCAGCCGTGCACGAGAAGGATTGTTGGCCCCTGGCCCCAAGACCAGGTCTTCATTCCAGCGACCGACGAGGCGGCGGCTCCTTCGAGCACGTCGCGCTCGCCAGCGCGGGGCCCGTTCCGGCGGGTCTTGAAGAACAGCCCCTCTGCCACCGCTGCGGTGAGGTTCGGCGCCACATGACTTGCGGTCGAAAACGTGGTTCTAAGCCAAGCCGGAGCGGCGGCATGAGAACGAACGTTCGTGCTTTTTTTAGAAATGATCAAAGTGTCTGCGGTCTTGATGGTCATGGCGTCTCTCCTCAGTGCGACCGCGCAAGCAGTCCTTCGAACATGTTGTGAGCTCGTTGCTCCGCGGCTGGGTCGCCCAGTAGACGCCCGAAGTGATGATAGGCGGCGGTGATCGATCCGAACTCGAACACGAATTGATCGAGGTCCAGATCCTTGCGGAACTGACCTTCCTCGATCGCAATTTCGGCGGCGCGCCTCAGGGTGTCCGCAAGGGCGCGTTGGGTCTCGACCAGGTAGTCCCGAGCGGGACCGGGTTGATCGTCCAGCTCAGCCGACACGGCGTGGAAGACGCAGCCTCCAGGCAGCTCATCCTCCCATCGCTTCAAGGTGCTTTCGAAGATCGCTCGAAGGCGGGCCTCGCCTCGCGGCTTTTTCAGCGCGGGGACGATGACGATTTCGATAAAGCGCTCGCGCGCCTCTGCGAGAACTTGAAGTTGGAGTTGCTCCTTGGAGCGGAAGTGGGCGAAGAGGCCGCTCTTCGACATGCCGGTCGCGCCCGCGAGCGCGCCGATGGTCAGCTTCTCGAGGCCGACCTTGCTGACGAGCTCGAGGGCCTCGTCGACGATGGCTTGCTTGGTCTCTTCTCCTTTGCCCATATTCTGATAATAGTACGACCGTTCGTGCTGTCAACAACAAAACATGAAAATCGTCATTCACAAATGAAATCAAACACTTCAGTTGCAGCCAGCGACTGACGAGCCTTGGACCGTCTGGCGAGGGAAGGACTCGTTCGCGTCGGCGAACTCCAAATCCACACTCTCGGCGCTTCCGCCGAAATCGCCCCGAATTCGTAGGTGTTTGGTCCCCGCCACCTCGTCGATGTGCACCGAAAACACGCTCGGTTCGCTCCATTCACCGAGGATCCCAACCGGAATGCCGGTCGGCCAGGATTCGGAGAACCGCGGCACACCGTCCATGCCCACCGGGAGGTAGTAGACGCCGCTGCCGACGCCGCCGAGGGTCAGCTCGAGTCGGACCTCGGAGGGAGAGTCAAAGCGAAGCAAGATGCATTGCACGTCGAGCAGGTTGGGCTCGAGTCGGTACACCTTTCCCGAAACCTCCGTTGCGATCGGCGGAAGGGGAGGGACCGGTTTGGCCACGGGCGGCTCGGTGGCATCGCGAATCGCCGCGTTCATCCGAGCGTAGGCTTCGGGGTTCGGGTCGAGCGCGACGTCGGATTGAAGCGCCGCCGCCAGTAGAGGGGCAACGTCACCTATCACGTCGACCCCGCGCCCGGTAAACACTGCCACGACGTCTTTGTCCGGCCAAACGATGATCGCCTGACCACCGTTGCCAAGCGCTTCGTACAGACCCTCAAACGCGCCCCCGAGGACCCACCATTGATAGCCGTATCCGGTTTCATCGGTGTCCACGATGACCGATTTCTGGATTGCCTCCTGGACCCAAGCTTTGGAGACAACCTGCGTTCCGTTCCATTGGCCCTCGTTCAGAAAGAGATGACCGATTCTTGCCGCGTCGCGCGGATGGAGTTGCAGGTCTCCCCAACCGTAGGACACGCCCTGCGGGTCGCTCGGCCACTGCGTTTCGCCGATCTCCAAGGGATCAAACAGGTTCTGTCTGGCGAAGTCGCGCGCGCGCGCACCGGTCGCTTTGGTGAGCATTGCCGACAGCACGTGCGAGCCCGGGCTGCAGTAGGCGAACTCTGTTCCAGGCGCCACGGCCATCGGAAGCTCGAGCGCATACTTCACGAAGTGGTCGCTCGCCATCATCTGGTTGAGCTCTGGCTCCCCCTCCTCGGGCGACCGACCGCAGTCCAGGCCCGACGTCATCGTCAAGAGATGACGAACATCGATGTCGGCTTTGCCGTCCGATGGCGGCACGGGCACGAGCTCAGGGAATGATGCCACCATGCTTTGATCGAGGCTCAAGAGTCCTCGGTCGACCGCGATGCCGACCAGGGTCGATGTCACGCTCTTCGTCACGGATGCGACGTCGTGTGGCTGATCTCCGAGGTAGGGGTAGAAGTAGGCGTC
>CALJYC010000026.1 GCA_937984275.1 uncultured bacterium
CGGGAGCAGCGCTCCTCCAGCCGACGACTTCGGCGACGACGACATCCCTTTTTGAAAGGGTTAACCCTTCTGAAAAGGGGTCAGACCCCTTTTGGGGGTTACGGCTGTTGGATTGTGGAGGGTGGGAGCGCTTCGGCTCGCTCTGCGTGTTCGGCGGCGAGGGCGGCTTCTAGGGCTGCCTTCTCGGCCCGCTTCTGCTCTTTTGCTTCGCGTGCGATGCGTGTCTTCTCCGAGATGTAGGCTGCGGATGCGGCCACGACGATCGCAACCTCCAAGGCGAGCGCGATGCCGGTGTACGCGCCGGGTTTCGCGCCTTGGACCATGGCCAGGATTCGACCGCCCGCGAACCCGGCTCCGCATACGACGAAGGCCAGGGCCGCCGCCAACCTCAGGCGCTGAAATACGGCACCGAAAAGAGCGAATGCGCCCAGGGCGGACCAAAGCCCGACGTTGACCGAAATCGACTCGATGTAGAGCTCGCCGTGCTGAGCGCCGGTGAGCCCCATCCAGTCCGGCATGATCGAGCCAGCGAAGAGACAAAGCAGCGCCCAGCCGATGGAGCCAACGCCGAGAAGGAACAGCACGTTGCGCGACATGGGAACAAGATACCGCCGTTCGCTTTTCAAAGAAAGTTAGTCCAATCTTGCCGCGTGCCGAAAGTCCGCGCTGATGTGTTGTTGACGCAAAGAGGCCTCGCTCCGTCGCGGGCCCGGGCGCAGGCGCTGATCCTCGCGGGCAAGGTTTTCGCAGGAGGCCGACGCGTGGAAAAGAGCGGTGAAACGCTCGACGAGGAGGGTCCGCTCGAGGTGCGGGAGCCGGATCACCCCTATGTTTCACGGGGCGGGGTCAAGCTCGCGGGTTCCCTCGACGCGTTTGAGTACAACCCCGCTGGCAAGACGGTGGCCGACTTCGGGGCATCGACCGGCGGCTTCACCGATTGCTTGCTTCAACGCGGGGCGAGGAAGGTCTTCGCAATCGACGTGGGCTATGGGCAGCTGCACAACAAGCTCCGACAAGACGATCGCGTCGTGGTCATGGAGCGCACCAACGCGCGGCACTTGAAAGCAAGTGACTTGCCCGAGGCGCTCGACCTCGTGGTCATCGATGCGTCGTTCATCGGCCTCGAGAAGCTTCTGCCTGCCGCACATGCGCTCCTGAGAACAGGCGGCGAGGTCCTCGCGCTCGTCAAACCCCAATTTCAGGTTGGGCAAGACAAGGTGGGCAAAGGCGGCGTGGTGCGCGATCCGGAGCTCCGGCGCAGAGCCATTGCCATTCTGATTGCGGACGCGGAGAAGTTGGGTTTCGAGCTGGTAGCCGAAGCGGACAGCGTGATTACTGGGCCGAAGGGCAATCAGGAGACGTTCATTTGGCTACGTCGGTCGGCGGTGCCACCCGCTTCATGAGCCCTGGCGTGACCGGCATCCAGCCTTGATCGACCCGGCTCTTTCGAACCTTGACCCACCAGACCTGCTCACACGCGTTCGGCTGCTCCGCACTGAGTCCTTCGAACGCGTCGTCCAGGGTGCATGGTGTCCAGCCCGGGCCTTCTTCCGTTCCGACCATGCACATGCCGCGAGAATTGTAGAACAAGAAGGAGCCGATCTCGCCTTGCGCAACGGCCAGGTACGTTCGTTCCACCTGGATGCCCTGCTCCCAGACCTGACGCTTCACCGTGAGGTCCCGCTTGGCGACTAGGCGCCGCGGCTTCGTGATCAGTACGTCGCTGTCTTCGACCGCGATGAGCTCGCCCTTCTTCCACGTCACCGTGGCCGTCACGAATGCCGCGTGCGTTGGCTTCAGCTTGAGCTTCATTTTCTTGTAATGGTCGCCCCAGCGGAGGTTTCGATGGTCAGCGGGGTACGGCCAACTGTGCTTGGCGACAGCGCTGGACTTGAGGTCGTGGTCGCAGCCTAGGCCGAGCGCCGCAGATTCCGGAGTGGCGGTGGCTCGGGAGCTGTCGCTCTTCTTGCAGCTCGTTCCGAGCGAGGCGACCAGCAGGATGACGGTGAGGCTCGAGAAGGTTCGCATGATGAAAGCTGGTTCCCGGGGGTGGATTCGAACCACCATTCACAGGTCCAAAGCCTGTTGTCCTGCCCTTAGACGACCCGGGAGCGAGTCTCCTCATAACACGCATGCGCGCCCCCTCAAGGTTCGGCCGCCAAGACTTGCGGGAGGACTGCCAATAGTGCGATACCCAGGCCAACCGAACAGTTGGGGAGCGTTACTGTGAGCGACGATCAGAAATACCCGGAGTGGTTCCTTTGGTTCACCGAGCACGGCGTCCGCGTGCTCATTTTGCTTGCAATCGCCTTCATGGCCTTCGTGTACACTCACAGCCGGACAAATACCGAGGAGCGGCTCCACGCGATCGAAGACACCGTCCGGTACGAGCCCCCGCGCTCATACACGCCGCCAAATCTGGACGCCTACGCGGCCGCGGACGTTTCCGCTCGATCGCTGCCGGTACATCGGGCCGCCTATGTCCCGGTCTACTCCCACATCTACTACGACGGCGGTCGCCCCTATCTCCTCGAAGCTACGCTGAGCATTCGCAACGTCGATCCAAAGCGGCCGGTGTACGTGAGCGCGGTGGAGTACTACGACACGGACGGGAAGCTCTCGAAGAAGCCGGTCGATCGATTGATCAAGCTCGACCCGCTGCAAACGATCGAGTTTCTGGTCGAGCGACATGACGTAACAGGCGGCTCCGGCGCGAACTTCATCGTCGAGTGGCATGCCGGGACCAGAGACACGCACGCACCGCTGATCGAAGCCGTCATGGTGGGCCGTTCCGGAACCAACGCGATCTCGTTCGTCCGTAAGAGCGAGCCCTTGCCGGAGTGGATATCGGACTAGCTGACTTGCGTCACTTTGACGAATCCACCGGCGGCGGCAGGTAGAGCGGATCCAACGCTTCGGGCTTGGGCAGGTACATCCGGAACTGGAGAGAGAAGGGCCCATCGGGCGCGGGGAGCCAGTTGCTCGCCTTCTTTTTCCCGGGCGATTGGTGTTGGACGTAGATCGTCAGCGAGCCGTCCTCGCCGTAACGCAGCTTGCTGCGGTCGCCGATCGAGTAGCGGTTGATCGGGTTGGCCACCATGAGCTGGTCCGGGAGGCTGTACATGGTCATCGACCAGAACGCGTCGACCTGTGGGAGCTCGTTCTTCTCGAAGCGCATCGCGTAGCTGTGTTTCGACGCATCGAGCCGATTGCCTGCAGCGTCGGCATTCCCGACCGGGTAGTACGCCTCGTCGGCGTCGTTTCCATAGAGACCCAGCAGGGCGGCCCCGGCGCGGACCAGGTACTTGGTCCGCATTTCTGTGCCGGGTCCGAACATACCGTCGACTCCTTGCCAACCATGGTCCACGCGGGCCGTGACGCCTTCGATCTGGCTTGGGTCCTGCGTCGCCTGGGTGATTGCCATGACCCCTTGGCCAACTCCGGCGTCGACGGCATCCCGCAGCTCCGGGGTCAGAGCGAGCGAAGCGGAAAGCGCTCCCGCTTGAATGCCAACTGCAGAGAAGCGACTCACGAGCTCTTGCTCCTCGGGCACAATCACGACTTGCATCAGAAGAAAATTGAGCAGGTCGATGAACGCGGCCGACTTGGCTTTACTGGGGTCGTATGCTGGAAACGTGATCCCCGCAGCGACGGGAACTCGGGAGCGACCGAGGAACACGTTCATCGCGGTGAGGCGGTATTGCTTCTGAAGGTCTACGACAGCAGCAACGTCGTCGAGCCCGTCTACCTCGGTTCGAATGATGCAGTAGACGAAGTTGCTCTCACTGCGGAAGACCGCTTTGGCATCACCGGGCTTTGTTCCTTCCCACTGCGGCCCCGCAACGACGTAGCTTCCGGCTTCGGTGCCCGTTGCGCGTGTCCCGATGTAACCGAAGTTGTGGGTGAACATGTCGACCAGTTGCACCGAGTAGTAGCGATCTTTGATCTCGGGAACGGTGATCACGATCGGTTGGGCTCGGAGATCCAGCCAAGCAAAGGAATACATCGTGTCGTTGTTGGGACGAACGATGTCCTTGAACTCCGGACCAAGAAGCTCCGTCTTGTGTGCAAACTCGTTGAACGGGGCGCCATACCCAGGCGCGGTCCTGTCGATGGCCTGGACATACATCGTCCGATAGTTCTCCATCATCGGAAACGCGTAGATGTAGGCCTCTTCCGCGATGGCGGCCGCCTCCTTGGGCGTCACCGCCTCCGTCCCGGTTTGCGAAGAGGGTGCCGCCCCGTCTTTGGCGCACCCCGATGCGATGAGGAGGGCGGCCGTTGCCATGATCGATAGCTGAAACTTCATCGGTGCTTCCTATTGCGTCTGCGTCCGCAGCGGCACTCTACTGCATCGAGAGCCGCTTATGGAAATAGAGCTTCGCCATCGGAAATGCCAAGGCGAAGACAACGAACATGCAAATCGCGATCGTAAACAAGACCTTCGGCTCGTCGCCGAAGTTCGCGGTTGCGATTGTGGCCGCCGCGCCGATGTTACGGGCCGTCGTGACCAATCCAAGCGTGGCCTTGCCCTTCTTACCGTCGGTTCCGAGCAGGTAGCCAAGCACGAACGTGACGAGGGTGAGCACAATCGCCGAAGTGACCGCGCCCGTTCCGAAGGTCGCGCCCAGGTCTTCGTGATGAAGCATCACGGCAAGGACTAGAAAGACCAGGAGCGACAGATTGACGATGACGTTCGCCGGCTTGTGGGCCTTGGCAGCCGTCTTCTCGCTGAAATGCCGGATGCTGAGCCCAATCACCAACGGAACGAACATCTGCAAGAGAAGTGGCTTTGCGATCTCCCAGATCCCGATCTCCGTCCCGGGCACCAAGAAGGGCAGGATCATCGGCATGTAGAGGATCGTCAATATGGTGAGCAACATCGTGAGGCCGATCGAGTTCGGCACATCGCCCGCGGCGACGGCGACGAGCTTCGGCGTGTACGGAGCCCCTGCGGCGAAGCCATACAGCAAGACCCCGATCATGAATGGGCGCTCCAGGGGAAAGAAGACGCTCATGCCGTAGACGATCAACGGAGCGAGCACGACGTTGGCAAGCAGGGCCCGGCTCACGAGCGCGCGGTTCTTGAGCGGGGTCAACACCTGGTCGAAAGTCACCTCGAGGCCAGCGGCAAACAGCACTCCCGCAATGAAGACGGCGATCGAGAGATCGAGGACAACGTGCAGAGCTTCGAGCATTGACGGGGCCTTGTTACAAAAGAAGCTCGACTAAGAAAAGGGGTCAGACCCCTTTGCCAAAGGGTTAACCCTTTCAAAAAGGGGTCTGACCCCTTTTTCGGGCTAGAAGGAGGAGTTGGGTTCTTTGAGGAACTCGGCTTCTTCGGGGGTGGAGGCGCGGCCGAGCGTTTGGTTGCGGTGCGGGTATCGGCCGAATCGCTGGACTATCGCCAGGTGAGCCTTTGCATAGTCCAGGTAGTTTTTAGCATCGGCTTCGAGTGGTTCGGGGGCGCACTCGACGAGGTTCCCGAAAACCTCGAGGCAGCGTTGATGGTCGTCCATTGATTCGCTGTGTTCCAGCGGCAGGTAGAAAAAGACGCGCTCGTCGAAGGCGAGCTCGGCATCGAAGCCCGCGTCGAGGCCTTCGTGGCAAGCCTCGCGCGCAAGCTCGTCCGCCGCGAACATCTCCGGGGTCCCGCGAAACATGTTTCGAGAGAACTGATCCAGCACGATGATGTAGGCGAGGGCGCCACGCGCCGTGTTTCGCCACGTCTCGCGGTCGCCCGCTATGATCGCTTCGTAGTCGCTCAGGAAGTGTGACTTGATCGCCTCGTCGAACGCGTCGGACTTCGTCCACCACCGCTTTCGATGTTCCGGGCTCGAACAGCCGAGCTCGTTGACCTCGCCAAACCAGAAATCGAGAACGTCTTCGATGGGATCACTCATGTTCGTGCATCTCCCTGCAGCGTTGCGACAGCGTCCAGGAACACCCTCGCCTTTAGCTCGGTTTCAGCGACCTCGCGATCCGGGTCGCTGGCTTCGACGATGCCGCCGCCCGCCCAGTAGCATACCCGGTCTTCGGCTACGGTCGCTGTACGAATCGCGACGGCGAGCGAGAGCCCGCCGTCGTGGTCGATGAAACCAAGCGCGCCGCAATAGACGCCGCGCGGATGCTGCTCCAACTCTTCGATGATCTCCAGCGCGCGAATTTTAGGGGCTCCGGTAACGCTTCCCGGCGGAAACGTCGCTTCGAGGACGGCTTCGAGTGAGATTTCAGGCCGGGTGGTACAGCTCACCGTGCTCACGAGGTGATAGAGGCCCGTGAACGGTTCCACGATCAGCGGCGCGTCGACTTTGACGGTCCCGGTCTGTGCGACGCGGCCGAGGTCGTTTCGCATGAGGTCGACGATCATCGAGTGCTCGGCCTGCTCCTTTGGGTCGGCCCGCAGGCGCTGCGAGGCGCCATCGTCCGTCGCCTCACGCCGAATCGTCCCCTTGATCGGGCGTGTCACCAGCGTCTTGCTCTGCGCATCCCAATGGATGAAGCGCTCCATGGTGCACGCCAGAACCGCGTGGTCCCCGCCATCGAGAAACATCCCGAGCGGCACGCGGCTGGCTACACGCATCGCCTGCCAGAGCTCGAGCGCATCGCCTTCGAACGACGCGGACCAGCGCCTAGCGACGTTGACCTCGTACACTTCGCCCATACCGATGTAGTCGAGCGCCTTCTTGATCGCCTCGCGATGGGTTGCCGCATCGTCCACGTCGATGGCGCCGACCGACGGGACCGACGTTTTTCGGTCGGTCAGCCTCTCCAAACGCGCGCGAAACGCCTTCACGGCGCCGCGATCGTCGCCCAGCACCCACGTTTCCCCATCTTCATGATCGATGGCCAGCAGGGCCGGGTAGCGCCGGAACAACATGATCGGAGCGCGATTTCGGTCGAACCGCGGTTGTCCTCGAGCCGGGGCCGACCAAAACGCGTCGTAGGCGATGTAACCGATCCACGCTGGCACCTCGCTTGGCTTGGGGCCCTGGGAGTTCACCTCGCTGGTACCTCGGCCGACACCACGAAGCGCCGCGAACGGCGCCTTGGCACCGAACTCGACTCGGATCTCTTCGGACGGCCACGCCGCGAGGAACGAATAGCGTCCGTCTGCGGACTCGCTTCGATTTGAATCCAGCCAGGCGAACCCGGACTCCGCGCTCAAACGTCGCGCGACGGACAGCTCATCGATCGAAGCAACGCGTTCGGCCCACACGACGCTTCTCTACTTGCTTGCTCCAAGGCCCTGAAGCAACCTCCCGCCGTGCTCATTCGCCTGGTTTTGCTTGGATTGTTGTGCTCTGGCGCTCCTGCCTGCCAAGAGGACGTTGCACGCACTGTGTTCGATGTTCGCATCGTGGATGGTGACAACGGTAATCCGGTGCAGGGCACCGATGCGGACACCCTTCGGATCGTCATTCAAGAGGGAGAGCTCGACCAGCAACTCTTCGAGTTCCCCATCGTCGACGGAAGCTTCGATGCAGCGATTGAGTTTCAGGCTTTCGTATGGCCGACGCGCCTGCGAGTAGAGCTCAGCGGCTCATCCGACGCCCTGCTGACCGCGCCCCCAGTCTTCGTACCAGTAAACACGAGAGCGTTCATCAGGATGGTCGCGGCGGCTCCCAGCTCTTGCGAAAGGGTTGCCTTCAACGTCATGGAGGCGCGCCGTGCCCACTTTGGAATGGTGCTCTCGGGTCAGTTTGCCCTGCTGGCGGGCGGTACGTCTGCCGAAGCTCAGCTGGAGTTTTTCGACGCGCTCGAGTGGGACTCCAACACCAATACGCTGGACGATCTCAACAAAGACCTCGATCCGTTCGGGGAGACACGCGCCGTCTCGATCGATGAAACCCAGATCTTGGTATTGCCGGCCGAGGACGAACCTTTTGTCTTTGATATGGCCGATAGGAGCAATCGAAGAAGGGTCGTCGAGTTGCACACGGGGGCGGGGCCGCGCTCGGCGCTCGTCTCCGTCCCGGGCCTCCGCGCTGCCATCGTCATTGGCGGCGAAGTCGAGGGTGCACCGCAGTCGGGCGTGACGCTCGTCGAGCGTGACGCCGAGGTCACGTTGCTACAGCTACGTGAGCCGCGATCGGGTCCCGTTGCAGTAGCGATGGGCACCGATGTACTGGTGGTGGGCGGCAATCAGGTTGGCGACGCCGAGATCCTTGTTGAGGGCCAGAGCATTGGGGAGCTCGTCACCTCGTTGATGGACGGAGTGCGCGAGGGCGGGGTCCTCGCCGGCGACGGCGAGTCCAGAGCGCTCTTGCTCGGTGGCGTCGACGATGCGGACACGCTTCGGCAAGACACCATTGAGTTCACCGCATGTCCCGATGCTTGCGTGCAGGCCACGGGCCCAACGTGGTCTACGGCACGACAGGAAGTGCTTCTGCCCCAGGGCAGCACGCTTCTCATCGGCGGAACCGACTCCCGGCTCGTGGAAGAGGTGCGCTGGCCCAGCGGCTTGGTCGAGATCGCCCCGCTCCTCGAGCTCGATACCGCGCGTGCTGGCGCTGGTGCCGTGGTGCTCGAAAGCGGTGCGTTTGTGGTGGCGGGTGGCGATGACGGCGTCAGTAGCCGAAACGATTTCGAGTTCTGCGTTCCCGCCGCGCTCGAACCCCTATAGAAGGATGGGGCGGTGCCCCCCGAACCTGATATCCTCGAAATTCCCGGGCAGATGTTACGCAAGCTGGAGAAGTACGAGGTCCTCGACGAGATTGGCCACGGTGGAATGGCTACGGTCTACCGAGCGCGTGATAGCTCACTCGACCGATTCGTTGCCCTCAAGGTGCTGCACCCGCATCTGCAGCGAACGAGCGAAGCGCGAGCCAGGTTCACGCGCGAGGCCAAGAGCGTTGCCAAGCTGCGGCATCCTCACATCCTCGAGATCTACGACTACAGCGGTGAGGCGTCCGACGAGACCTACATCGCCGCCGAGCTTCTCACCGGTCCGACGCTGAAGGACTTCGTCCTGAAGCACAAAGATGTGCCTCCGGAGATTGCGGTCTGCGTCGCGCTCGAGCTTGCCGACGCACTTAGCGAGGCGCACGCCAAAGGCATCATTCACCGTGACGTAAAGCCCGAGAACGTCCTCATTCACGAAGACCGTTGCGTGAAGCTTACCGACTTCGGTATCGCGCACATGGTCGACACCCACGCGTTCACCGTGACCGGCCAGATCCTCGGTTCCCCCGGTCACATGGCGCCGGAGCAAGTCGAGGGGGGAACCTGCGACGTGCGCAGCGACGTCTTTTCGCTAGGGACCGTGCTCTACTTTTGCGCGACGGGGCGTCTGCCGTTCGTCGGCCGCAATCCCCACCATTTACTGAAGCTTCTGCTCGAGGGTGAATACCCGGACCCGCTTCGGTTGCGCCCCGCGATTGGGGCAGAGCTGGCGGGGATCATGAAGAAGGCGCTCGCCCGCGCCCCGGGGGACCGGTATCAAAGCGCCGCCGAGATGGCCCGGGCCTTGCGTGCTTTTCTCGTCGAGATGGGCATCGACGACCCGGATGGGATGTTAGCCCGCTACCTCGCCGATCCGATCGAGGTCACCCAGGAGCTTGATCAGCAGTCACTCCAAAGGCTTCTCGCGATCGGTGCATCGGCAGCGAAAGCCGGGGACGTGCCGAAGGCGCAGGCCGCATTGAGCAGAGCGCTGGCCCTCGATGACGGGAACGACCGCGCCCTCAAGCTGCTCGGCTCCCTTGGTCGCCGCCGCCGTCGAAACATGCTGATCGCGATTGCCACGTTTGCGCTCGCAGCGGCGATGGCAGGTGCTGGCTATGTGGCTTGGCTTCGCGCTGACGTCGTGGCTCTCGAGGCTGAGTCAGACGGGCCCACCGTCGAAACGCCGAGCGGCGCTTCCAGTATTCCGGACGAGGCCAAGAGCTCGGCCGAGCCCTCGACAGAGCCGAGCGCCGATGAACAAGCCTCCGCCAGGGAGGACACGGCTAAGGAAGCGCCCAGCGGACGGCGTTGGGTTGTCTTCAAACCTACCCCCCCGAACGTGTCGATCAGCGTGAACGGCAGCCCCCTCAAACCGTACGGACCCGACTTCCAGCGCGTCCGGCTCAAAGTTGGCAACCACACATTTCGTTTCGTCGGTGCGGAAGGCTGCTGTGAGGAGCGCGTCATCCGTAGACGGATTCCAACCGGCGCCCGCGACTTCGAGCTGCCGGTGAAGCTCCGCTACAAGCCTGCGAGGCTGTATATCAAAGGCCCCACGCTCGCCGACGCGACTGTCCGGATCACGCTTCCTGGGAATCGTCGCATTACCGGGCGAATCCGGGAGATCCTCCGTATCCCCATGAGCTCGCTTCAGGCGTCCGCGCAGGTCGAGATCAATGCGCCGGGCTATCGGGCGCACAAGAGCGTCGTGCAGCTTCGCGCCGGCGGCGATCTGACCGAGCACTCCTTCAAGCTTGAGAGGGAAGCCGAAACCCCGTAGAACCCGCCTAGAGTGATGCGGCGCACCGCGCTTTCCGGGTTGGTTCTTGTGTTGATGGCTGCGTTCGCGCTGCCCGTCGCGGCCGACGAACTTTCAGATTTCGAGTCGGCTCGTCGCAACTACGACAAGCAGAACTATGCCAAGGCTGCCAGGGGCCTCGAGTCGCTCGTGGGTGGGGTGGTGCCTCGAGCCACGAGTCCCGTCGTTCGCCTCGAATCCCGGAAATACCTGGGTGCGACGTATTTGTTCCTCGGCAAGAAAGAGGCCGCGCGCGAGCAGTTTCGAGCCCTGCTCGAAGAGGACCCGGAGTACGACATCGACCCCGTCGCGTTTCCCGAGGCCGTGGTGCAAACCTTCCAAGAGGTGCAGCAGGAAGTGGCCGCGAAGCGCGCGCGCGAAGATGCCTTGGAGGCCGGGCGCCGACAGCGGGAGCAATCCGATGAGGTCGAGGAGTTGATCCGGCAGCAGGAACGCATCGGGGCGCTCGAGGAGCTGGCCGCCGTCGAGACCGTGGAGAAAGTGAACTCCCGTTGGATCGCGGCCCTTCCTTTTGGCATCGGCCAGTTCCAGAACCAGGACCGGCCGCTCGGCATCATGTTCGCCGTCACCGAAAGCGCCTTTCTAGTCGCTTCTATCGCGACGTTCATCGGCCACAACTCGCTTCGCGACGAGAATCCCGCGCCGAGCGAAATCGACCGGGCCCGGCGCGTCGAACGTGCGCTTCGCATCGGCAACTGGGTGAGTGTAGGTGCGTTTCTGAGCTTCGCGGTCGCCGGCGTCATCGAGGCCGAAGTTCGGTTCAAGCCTGTGATTCGAACCACCCGAAAGCGAGAGCTGCCCGAAGACACTCGGAGCCCGCAGACCACCGGGCCCCAGATTCGGCTTGAGCTGGGCCTAACGGGGGGCAGAATGCGACTCGATTTTTAGCCCGGAGTCATCGATGCGATCGATATCTTGCTTATTGGTGTTCGTGGTGGCCTGTTCGAGCACGGAGTCGGCGACCGGCTCGGGAGGAACTGGCGGAGCTGGCGGAACCGCTGGAGCGCCCGAGTGCGACGACGGGGTCGGTGGGAGCGGCGGCCCACCCAAGAACCCCTTCCTGGCGGACTCGATCTACGCGATCCCCCACGGCGACTCCGCGCAGCAAGACTCAACCTCGCTTGCCGGCCCGGCGGGCCCGACGAAGACGCTCGCCGACGAGGAGCGCAACTACCAACAGATCGGGCCGGGGCATTTTGGGATCTACATCTCGAGCCCTTACCCAGACTGCAGCCGCGTGATTTGGAGCAACGGTGCCGATCGCATCGCCAAGCTCGACCACGACACCTTTGAGGTGTTGGCGGAGCTTCCGCTCGATCCGGACGACTTCCCGGCTGCGACGGACACGGAGATCGACGCTGCCCTCGACGAGCTAGACAGGCTCACCTGTGATGCCGGCATCGACTCGCAGGACTGTATCGCCTTGCAGGCCCATGCTCTCGACCTCGCGATCAAGTATCTCACGGGCATCGACGGCGTGTACGGCATGCTCGACAAAGACAACACGCTCTACGTTGGCGGCAGCCAGCAAGTCGTTGCGTATGGTGATGCAGAACCCGGCAATCCTGCCTCCGGGATCGAGGTCAAGCGAACATGGGACATCCCCGACGACGGCAGCGTTCCGGGCAACCTCGTGGGCTTCAATATGACCTTTGACGGCTGGATCATCATGGTCACCGACCTAGGCGCACTGGTCGCGATGAGCCGTGATTTCCAGGAGATTCGCACGGTGATGCTCAGTTTCAGTGACGAGGCTCCGGTCCACAACGCGTGGGTGGATACCCTCGGGCTCCGCGGTCAATACTGGGTTCGCAATCCGATGGCTATCGATGAGGACGGCGGGATCTTCGTAGCCAGCGCCAACCACCTACATCGTGTGATGTGGATGGCAGGCGACGAGAGCTTCTCGCGCCGCGAAGAGGACGGCGCGTGGACCGTAGAGTACTCGAATATCCGTGATGAAGACGCGGGTAAAGGGGGGCTAGGCACCGGCGCAACCCCGAGCCTCGTCGGCTTTGGTGCGGACGAAGACGAGTTCGTCGTGATCACCGACGGCGATCCACTGATGAACATGACCTACTTTTGGCGCAAAGAGATACCTGCGAGCTGGGAGCAACTCCCTGGGACGCTTTCACGGCGTGTGGCCGGGAAGCTTCCGGCAAACTTCGGCAACGATGAGCTCCAGTTTGTCCAAAGCGAGCAGTCGGTCGTCGTGTCAGGCTACGGTGCGGTCGTGGTCAACAATGAGCCGCGAAACGTCCCCGACAGCGCTCCGGCGCAAGCCATTCGCTTGTACGCGAGCTTCCTGGGCAACGATCCCTTGTTCCAGCCATACGGCATGCAGAAGTTCGAGTGGGACCCGGACGCGCAAGAACTCAAAGAAGCCTGGGCTAGCCCCGACCTCAGCTCTCCGAACAGCGTCCCCTACATCAGCCGCGGCTCCAACATGGTCTACACAGTCGGCGCCCGGGAAGGGCTCTGGACGCTCGAGGGCGTCGACTTCACGACAGGCGCATCCAGCTTCTATTACGTCGTCGGTGGCGCGCGACACAACAGCCTGTTTTCGGGGGTTCACCTCGATCAGGAGGGACGGATCATCTATGGTAACCCCTTCGGCAAGTTGCGCCTGGACGTCAACTAAAAAATCAATGATTTCAAATAGATAAGGGCAAGCCCCAATTCCCTGAACACTTCGCTTGACAGCGAGGCTTTCGCGCCTATCCTTCGCTCCCTTCGACGCGCGGGGAAGTCGCGCGCGCTCGAGGAATTGTACGTTTTTTCGGATAGTTATGCCAACGATCAACCAGCTCGTCCGCAAGGGACGGAAACAGATCAAATCCAAAACCGACTCGCCGGCGCTCCAGCGGTGCCCGCAGAAGCGAGGGGTGTGCGTGCGCGTTTACACCACCACGCCGAAGAAGCCGAACTCGGCACTTCGTAAGGTTGCTCGTGTTCGCCTGTCCAACGGCATCGAAGCGACGACCTACATTCCCGGTGAGGGACACAATCTTCAGGAGCACTCTGTCGTGCTCATTCGCGGCGGCCGAGTGAAAGATCTTCCCGGCGTCCGCTACCACGTCGTTCGCGGCACGCTCGACGCCACCGGCGCAGCTGGCCCGTCCAACACCAACAAGGCAAACCGCGTCAACAAGCGCTCCAAGTACGGCGTGAAGCGCCCGAAAAACTAAGAAAACGAAGTCATGAGTCGTCGATTCAGCGCACCCAAGAGGCAAATCATTCCGGACGCCAAGTATGGCGACCAGCTCGTGGCGAAGTTCGTCAACTCACTGATGCTTGCAGGCAAGCGGTCGACGGCCGAGAAGTGCTTGTACGGCGCCTTCAACATCATCGAAGAGCGCTTCAAAGAAGAGCCGCTCGATGTGTTCAAGAAGGCACTCGACGCCGTCAAGCCTCGCGTCGAGGTCAAGAGCCGTCGCGTCGGTGGCGCAACGTATCAGGTGCCCGTCGAGGTTCGCTCGGACCGCCGCAACGCGCTCGCGATGCGTTGGCTGGTTCAGTATTCTCGCGCTCGTGGCGAAAAGTCGATGCAGGAGCGCCTCGCAGGAGAGCTCATGGAAGCCTCGCAGGGCCGCGGCAACGCCGTGAAGAAGCGAGAAGACACGCACAAGATGGCCGACGCGAACAAGGCGTTTGCCCATTATCGCTGGTAGGAACTTTTTTGGCGTCTGGGAAGGTCTACGGAAACCCCTCGGACAAGGAGCAGCAGCTGAACTCATGACATCGCGCACATAGAGAGAGTCACCGGGAAGACCGCGACGAACCGTCGCAACCGATGTGCCTCTCGAAACCCTCTCTGAGTTGAGGAAGCCCGAGGGTGGCTTCTGGGTCGGAGGGGGTTTTGTATGTGAAGCGCCATAGTCAGACGAGTCGAGCTCATAGAATCCAATGGCCAGGAAGTACCCACTCGAGAAGACCCGCAACATCGGCATCATGGCCCACATCGATGCGGGCAAGACGACGACGACCGAGCGCATCCTCTACTACACGGGTGTGAACTACAAGATCGGCGAGGTGCACGACGGCGCTGCGACCATGGACTACATGGAGCAAGAGCAGGAGCGTGGCATCACGATCACGTCCGCCGCGACCACCTGCTTCTGGCAGCCCGGCGCTGGGCCGTTCGGCGAGGATCAGTTCCGCATCAACATCATCGACACGCCTGGACATGTGGACTTCACCATCGAGGTCGAGCGTTCACTTCGCGTGCTCGACGGTGCCGTTGCCGTGTTCGATGGCAAAGAGGGCGTTGAGCCTCAGTCCGAGACGGTATGGCGACAAGCCGACCGCTACGGCGTTCCGCGGATTTGCTTCATCAACAAGATGGACAAGGCCGGCGCAGATTTTCCAACCGCGTTCCAATCGATCAAGGATCGACTCGACGCTCCCGCAGTGGCGGTGCAGTTGCCCCTCGGCCAAGAGGCGGAGCTCGAGGGCATCATCGACCTGGTCGCGATGAAGGCAAACCGCTTCAAGGACGACACACTCGGAGCGGAGTGGGTCGTCGAGGACATTCCGGCGGAGTTCAGGGCGCAGGCAGATGAGGCGCGGGCCGTTCTCGTCGAAGCGGCCTCTGAAGTCGATGACGCGTTGATGGAGCGCTACCTAGAGGGCGACACCAATTTCTCCGACGAGGAGCTCATCAGAGCGCTTCGCAAAGGCTGCCTCGAGCAGAGCATCGTCCCGGTGCTCACCGGTTCTGCCTTCAAAAACAAGGGCGTGCAGCAGTTGCTAGACGCCGTGGTCAACTTCCTTCCGTCTCCGCTCGAGGTTCCCGCGATTCAGGGTGTGGACCCCGACGACCCAGAAAAGAAGATGGAGCGCAAGGCCTCGGACGACGAGCCATTCAGCGCCCTCGCATTCAAGATCATCAACGATCCGTTCGTTGGCCAGCTGACGTTCTTCCGGGTGTATTCCGGCGTGCTCGAGGCGGGCACCGGGGTCCTCAACTCGACCAAGGGCAAAAAGGAGCGCGTCGGCCGCATCCTCCAGATGCACGCGAACAACCGCGAGGAACTCAAGGAGATCCGCACCGGCAACATCGCCGCGGCAGTGGGACTGAAGACAGCCACCACCGGTGACACCCTCTGCTCCGACAAAGCGCCTGTCATCCTCGAGAGGATGGAGTTCCCGGAGCCCGTCATCTCGGTCGCCATCGAGCCCCGGACCAAGGCAGATCAGGACAAGCTCGGTGTCGGTCTCATGAAGCTTGCCGCCGAAGACCCGAGCTTCCGCGCGCATACTGACGAAGAGTCCGGGCAAACCATCATCAGCGGCATGGGTGAGCTCCATCTCGAGATCATCGTCGACCGCCTGAAGCGTGAATTCACGGTCGATTCCAACGTCGGCGCACCGCAGGTCGCGTACCGAGAGACGATTACCAAGGAAGTCGAGTCCGAAGGCCGCTACGTCAAGCAGAGTGGCGGCCGGGGCATGTTCGGCCACGTTTGGGTGAAGCTCGAGCCTCTAGAGGCTGGCGGCGGGTACGAGTTCGAGAACAAGATCGTAGGCGGCGTCGTGCCCAAGGAATTCATTCCCGCCGTGCAGAAGGGCATCAGAGATGCCATGACTCGCGGCGTCATGGCCGGCTATCCCGTTATCGATGTCAAAGCAACGCTGTTCGACGGCTCGTATCACGACGTCGACTCCAGCCAGGCTGCCTTCGAGGTGGCCGGCTCGCTGGCCTTCCAAGAAGGCGCGAAGAGGGCAGGCATTCAACTGCTCGAGCCCGCGATGGATGTCGAAGTCCGCGTCCCCGAGGACTACATGGGGGAGGTCATCGGCGACCTCAACTCGCGGCGCGGCAACGTGACGGGAATGGATTCAGTGGGTGGGCTGCAAGTGATTAGTGGATTTGTCCCGCTCGCGAACATGTTTGGCTACGTCAACGACCTGCGTTCCAAAACTCAGGGGCGTGCGGTGTACACGATGCAATTCAAGGAGTATCAGGCGGTGCCACAGGGCGTCGCCGATGAAATCGTCGCCAAGGCGAAGGGCGGATGAGGAGCTAACGATGGCTAAAGAAAAGTTTGTCCGAGACAAACCACACATGAACGTAGGGACGATCGGTCACATCGACCACGGTAAGACGACGCTGACAGCGGCGATCATGAAGGTGATGAGCGATAAGCACGGCGGCGAGGTCAAGAG
>CALJYC010000027.1 GCA_937984275.1 uncultured bacterium
ACGCGACGAGAGAGCACGATGTTGCCGCGCTTCTTGTTGAACTTGATGACCTTGAACTGGAAGGTCTGTCCGAGGAGGCGGTCCAGGTTTCGGACCGGCCGGAGGTCGACCTGCGAGCCGGGAAGGAAAGCCTTCACGCCACCGCGGATGGTCACGGCAAGGCCGCCCTTCACGCGCTGGGTGATCGTGCCTTCGATCAGCTCGTCGCGTTCGCACGCGGCGCTGATCTCGTCCCAGACCTTGAGCTTGTCGGCCTTCTCCTTGGAGAGCATGACGAGGCCGTCCTCGTTCTCCTTGGATTCGATCAGGACGTCGACGGCATCGCCGGCAGTCGCCGAGATGTTGCCTTCGGCGTTGATGAACTCGTGCAGCGAGATGACGCCTTCGGACTTGTATCCGATGTCGACGACGACGGTGTCTTTGCCGACTTTCAGGATCGTCCCGGCGACGATGTCGCCCTCGCGGAGTTGGTCTGTACGTGTTGCCGAGGCTTCGAAAAGAGCAGCGAAGCTCTCGGGATTGGGGGTTTCGATTTGTGTGGTTTCTGTCATTGATAAATCACTGCTTCCGGAGCTGTCGGAGCTGTCGGCACATCTGGCCGACCTTCCGAAGACCCCCGGAAATGCAGGGGAGTGCGTGGGTAGCAGGGGAGTTAAGGGGTGTCAATTGCAGGACTGGACCAACTCGAGGACGTGTTGGACGACCGCTTCGAGCCCGAGGCTGGTGCTGTCGAGGATGACGGCGTCCTCGGCCGGGCGCAGGGGTGCGATGGCGCGCGTGGAATCGGCCTCGTCACGGGAGCGGATTTTGGCCAGAATCTCGTCGTAATCGGCCATCGTTCCGCGATCCCGGAGGTCTTGGACGCGGCGTCGGGCCCGCTCCTCGGCCGATGCGGTCAGAAAGACCTTCACCTCGGCGTCCGGGAAGACGACCGTCCCAATGTCGCGGCCTTCGAGCACAACCCCACCCTCTCGGCCCAGATCGCGCTGGATGTCGAGGAGCACGCGGCGAACGCCGGGATAGGCGCTGACCTGGCTTGCGCCGGCCGATAGCTCGGGGGTTCGGATTTCGTCGGCGCGCTCTTCGCCATTGAGCAAAAGCCTAGGCGTTCCATCATGTTGCGAGGCGAAAGCAAGCTCGGTCTCATCCCCGATGGCTACCACGCCCGCCTCGTCGTCCCAGGAGATGCCGCGGTCGCGGGCGGCTAGGGCCACGCCGCGATACAGAGCGCCAGTATCGACCAGAGTGTAGCCGAGGCGCTGCGCGAGGACCCGCGCGGTCGTGCTCTTGCCGACGCCGGCAGGACCATCGATCGCGATGACGGGACGTGGGCGAGTCATAGGATTTCCTCCGTGATGTCCGCGCCGAGTGATCGCAGGAGCGCGACGAAGCCGGGAAAGCTGGTGTCGACTGCCTCGGCGCCGTCGATCACCGAGTCACCCTCGGCCAACATGCCGAGCAAGGCGGCGGACATTGCGATGCGGTGATCGCCTCGGCTTTCGATGTGGGCGCCGCGCAGGGGGGCGCCTCCCGTGATGATCAAGCCGTCGGGCAGTTCTTCGCATGGCACGCCGAACGCGCCAAGGACGTGTGCCATGGTCGCGATTCGGTCGCTCTCTTTGACACGAAGTTCCGCGGCGTCGCGAATTTCGGTGCGCCCTTTGGAGACGGCGGCCAATGCGCAGACGGCGGGAATCTCGTCGATCATGCGGACGATCAATTCCCCGCCCGCGACCGAGCCACGGATCGTGGCATGCGCGACGGTGATTTCGGCCATCGGCTCGTCGCCAGCGCCGTGCCCGCTCGGCCGACGGGAGATGTTGGCGCCGAGCAAACGCAGCCAGTCCAACAAACCGGTGCGGGTCGGATTGACGCACACGTCCTGCACGCTGATTTGGCTTCCGGGCACCATCGCGGCGGCGAGCAATGGGAACGCGGCGCTCGATGGGTCCCCTGGGACATGCCATTCGAACGGGTCCCAACCTCCGGCCCATTCGAGGTTCGGGTCCAGAACAATCGAGGCCCCCGCGGTTTGAAGGGGGACGCCAAGGGCGAGCATCATGCGCTCGGTGTGGTCGCGCGAGAGGACCGGCTCCTCGATGGCGGTTGGGCCCGAGGCGTAGAGGCCGCTCAACAGGAGGGCGCTTTTCACTTGGGCGCTGGCGATCGGCATCGAGTATTCGATGCCCTTCAGCGCTTCGCCCTCGACCAGAGGCGCGATCGAAATCGGTGGGTAGAGCTCGTCGGGTTTTGCGCCCGAGGTACCTGCGATGTGCGCGCCCCTCGCGCGGAGTGGCTTGATCACGCGGCCCATCGGACGCCGCGTGAGGGACTCGTCGCCGGTCATGCGTGTGCCGAACCGTTGTCCACTCAACAGTCCGGCGAGTAGTCGCATCGTCGTTCCGGAGTTGCCGCAATCGACCACGTCCGTCGGCATGCGAAGCCCATGGAGCCCGACGCCGTGCACCATGGTGGCCTCGCCGGCGCGTTCGACGGCGACCCCCATCGAACGGAAGGCCTGTCGCGTCGCTGCGTTGTCCAAACCCTCCGACAGCCCCGTGATACGTGACAGGCCGCGCCCCAGCGCCCCGAAGATCAGGGTTCGGTGCCCGATCGATTTGTCGCCCGGGACTCGAACGCTGCCGCTCAATGGCCCCGATCGACGAACGCGGTATCGCTTCTTCGGTGCGCTAGACACGCGACTCCCTTAGCACGCGCTCGAGCGAATGGAGAAAGCGCTCGTTCTCTTCGGGCTTGCCGATCGTGACCCGGATCCAAGACTGGAGCGGCGCGGGCATCGCACGCACGATGACCCCCTCGTGAAGGAGCGCCTCGTAGACCGCCCTGCCCGGCTGCTGCACATCGACCAAGACGAAGTTCGCCTGGCTCGGCGCCACCTGCAGTCCGGCGGCTTCGAGGGATTCGGTGAGCTTGCCGCGGTCACGAATCGTGGCCTCGACGCTTGCGCAGAGGTGGGCAGTGTCTGCGAGCGCGGCCTGCGCTGCGACTTGGCCGGGAGTGCCAACGTTGAACGGTGCGCGTAAACGGTTGAGGGTCGTGACGAGCTCCGGGGTGCCGATCACGTAGCCGACTCGCAGCGCCGCAAGCCCGTAGGCCTTCGAGAACGTTCGCAGGATGGCCAGCCGGTCGCGCGTGTCGCGGAGCTCGGTGGCGGGCGCGAAGCTCTCGGCGTCCGCGTACTCGACATACGCTTCGTCGATCACGGCAAGCACCTGGTCCGGGAGCGAGCAGAGGAGCCGCTCGAGCTCGGCCTTGGCGATGTAGCTTCCGGTCGGATTGTTGGGGTTGGACACGAAAAGCAGCTTCGTCTCCGGGGTCACCGCGTCGAGCAAATCGTCTACGTTCCAGTGCAGGTGATCGCGAAGCGGGACCGCGGTGAAGCTCAGCTCCTGTGCGACCGAACCGATGCGGTAACAAGGAAACGACGGATGGCCGAATACCGCGTGCTCGCCGCGGCTCGTGGTCACGCGGCAAATTAAGTCGATCAGCTCGTTGGAGCCGTTGCCGAGGCACAGTTCCTCGGCCGGGATGCGGTGATGCGCGCCCAACGCCCGGCGCAGGTGGTGAGCTCGGGGGTCCGGGTAGCGATGAAGAGGAAGTGCGGCACCCGACACAGCCTCGATGGCTTTCGGCGAGGGCCCGTACGGGTTCTCGTTCGACGCGAGCTTCACGACGTCATCGATGCCGAGCTCGCGCTTCAGCTCCTCTTCGGGTTTGCCTGGCTCGTACGCCGTCAGCGCGAGAATGTGGGGTGCGGCGAGGTCGCTCATGGGGCTCGGTCAGCTGGGTCTGGGATAGCTTCCGAGGACCTTGGCATAACGTGCGATGCGGCGCAGCTCCTCCACTGCGGTCAGGATGGCCCGGTCGGTGATGTGGCCGTCCATTTCGAGGAAGAAGACGTGCCGCCATTGGGTGCCGGTCGAGGGCCTCGATTCGACGCGCGTGAGGTTGATCTGGCGGTCGGCTAGCGGCTGGAGCGCACGATGGAGTGCGCCTGGCTCATCGCCCGGCGCCATGGCGAGGACGGTGCGGTCTTGGCCCGTACGCGACGGAAGGCGGTTGCCGACGACCCCGAATCGAGTGACGACATCGGAATCATCTTCGAGCCGGTCGTCGATCAGCTTCAATCCGTATAGCTCCTTGAGGAGCGCAGACCCCAGTGCAGCGGACTGGTCATCCCCAATCGCAAAGTGGGCGGCAGCTTGTCCCGATTGAACATCGACGAGGATGGCGTCCGGATAGCGCGAGCGCAGTTGGCGTTCGCAGGCGGCGATGGCCTGCGCGGTCCCGTAGATTTTGACCACCTCCGTAGCGTCCCCCGATTGGGAGAGCAGTTGATAGCGGAGTGGCGCGACGCGCTCGGCGCAGAGCTTGGCGTCGGTGGCGACCAGGCCTTTGAGCGTTGCGGTGACGGCGCCGTCGGTTGTGGTCTCGAGCGGAATCACCCCGAAGGTCGCGTGGCCGTGAAGCACGGCTTCGAGCACGCCTGAAACCGACTCTGTCGGGCGGAAGCTCGGCGCGTGACCGAAGTAATCGCGGGCCGCCGCGTGTGCGAGGTCCCCAGGGCCGCCGAAGTACGCCACCACATCCGGTGTGGTCAACTCGGTGCACGCAGACAAGACTTCGCGGAAGACGTGCTCGATGCTACTCGCAGGGAACTCTTCGGCGAGCGCGCGCGCCCCCTCGATGACGTTGGCCTTTTTTGGAAGACGCAGTGGCTCGTCGCCGGCTTCCTCGCGAAGCGTGTTGTACTCATGGATTGCCCGCGCCCGCGCGTTTAGCGCGCCCACGATTTGCCGGTCCGCGTCCTCGAGCGCTGCGGTGATCCGGCGAAGACGATCATCCATAGTGGCGATGGTACCAGCCCCCTCATCGAAGGTATACCGCCGGCCGGGTTTCGTTACTCTTGTCCGCGGCGCGCCAGGTCGCGAAGCCTTGCAAGCGTGACGAGCGCGTCGACCGGAGTCATCCGCTCGACGTCGAGGGCTTCTAAGGTGGCTTCCACTTCGGACTGTTGCGGCAAGGTCGCTTCAAACAACGGCATCTGTGGCGCCGTCGTCGCCTCCGCCCGGGTTTCGAGCTCCTGCAGCTTTGTCTTAGCGCGCGCCAAGACGACGGGAGGAACGCCTGCCAGCCTAGCAACAGCTAGGCCATAACTCCGGTTGGAACCGCCGGGCACGAGCTGATGCAGCAGAACCATACTGTCATCATGCTCTTTTGCGGCGACGTTGTAGTTGGCTGCATTGGGCAGGCGATCGGCGAGCTCGCAGAGCTCGTGATAATGGGTGGCAAAAATCGCCCTACAACGCGTTGCGTCGTGCAGGTGCTCGGCCACCGCCCAGGCGATCGCGAGCCCATCGTAGGTGCTCGTACCACGTCCGATCTCGTCCAGGATCACGAACGAGCGCTCGGTCGCGCCGCGCAGGATGGCGGACGCCTCCATCATCTCGACCATGAACGTGCTCTGCCCGCGCGCGAGGTGGTCGCTGGCCCCCACTCGGGTGTAGACGCGATCGACGATGCCGATCCGGGCGCTCTTGGCGGCTACGAATCCGCCGGCTTGAGCCATGATCACAGCGAGCGCGGCTTGCCGCATCGCGGTCGACTTCCCTGACATGTTCGGCCCGGTGAGCAGCATGAACCGGGTGCCCTCGGGGTCGAGCTCGATGGTGTTGGGAACGAACCCATCTTGGGCGGCGTAGCATTCGACGGTGGGGTGCCGGCTGTCTTCGAGAGAGAGGTCACGGGTACCATCGACGACGGGGCGCACATAGCCGCGACACTGCGCGACCTCAGCGAGCGCGGCGCTGGTATCGATGGAAGCGATGACCCGCGCGAGCCGGTTGAGCCGTGGTGCTTCGTCGCCAATCACTTTGCGGAGGTCGAGGAACGCGGTCGACTCGAGCGCGCGGGAACGTTCGTCTGCGTGAAGGATACGGTCTTGGAGCTCAGCGAGCTCGGCGGTGATGAAGCGTTCTCCGTTCGCGATGGTTTGCTTGCGAACATACTCGTCCGGCACCGCGTCGAGCTTGGACTTCGTGATCTCGATGTAGTAGCCGAACACTCTGGTGAATTTGATCTTGAGCGACCCGATGCCGGTGCGTTCCCGTTCGCGGCGCTCGAGATCGAGCACGATGTCTTTGGCTGTCGTCGACAGCTTTCGCAGCGCATCGAGCTCGTCGAGGTGTCCGTCCGCGAAGATCCCCCCCTGCCGGTCAATGGCCGGCGGCTCGTCGACGAGGGCGGCTTGGAGCAATCCGAGGACGTCTGGGCACAAGTCGGCGCTCCGTAGGGAGGACATCGCGTCGTCGAGGTCGCTGCCCGGACGCCTCGAGAGCTGCTGGTAAAGGGCCTCGGCGCTGACGAGACTATTGCGGATCACCCCGAGGTCGCGCGGGGTGGCCAGCCCGACGGCCGTGCGCACCGCGAGGCGTTCGAGGTCGCCGATTTCGCCGAGGCGCGCCCTCGCCTGATCTCGGCAGCGGGCGTCGACGAAGAAGAGCTCTACCGCGTCGTGCCGTCGCCGAATGCGCTCGATGTCGGTCAGCGGTTCCAGCAGCTGAGATCGAAGCGCTCGTGCCCCCATGGGGGTCTTGGTTTCGTCGAGGAGGGCGAGGAGCGAGCCGCGGCGCTCGCCGTCGAGCGTACGGACCAACTCGAGGTTGCGAACCGCCGCATCGTCCAAGACGAGGCGGTCACCTGCGGTGTAGAGCGTGGCTTGGTGAATCTGCGAATGAGCTTGATGCGCCTTGGCATAACGGAGGACCAACGCTGCTGCGCGCCCCGCAGGGTTTTGGCTCGAGAGCTCCGCGGCCTGCTCGCTGGTGAGCGTTTCATTCCAACCTTCGGCGTCTTCCGCGAGCTCGATTGTGCGCAGAGCTGCATTGGGCAGGCTTTGCTTGCAGAGCGCTT
>CALJYC010000028.1 GCA_937984275.1 uncultured bacterium
GTACCTCATGGCAGCAAACCTCGGCGCCTACGGCTTTGTCGGGCTCACGGTCGGCGCGGGGCACCTCATCGAAGCGTTTGGAACCGACGAGCTCAAAGAGCGGTTCATGACGAAGATGTATGCGGGCGAGTGGACGGGCACCATGGCGCTCACCGAGCCGCAGGCCGGGAGCAGTCTCGGCGACATCACGACCTCCGCAACGCCCACCGACGATGGTTACTACCTGATCAAGGGAAGCAAGATCTTCATCTCCGGGGCGGACCACGGCATTACCGAGAACGTGGTGAATCTCGCACTTGCGCGAATCGACGGCGCGCCCGATGGCACCAAGGGTATCTCGCTGTTTGCCGTCCCGAGGCTCCGAGAAGAAGGCGGCAGCTTGGTGTCGAACGACGTCACCGTCGCGGGCTTGATCCACAAGATCGGCTGGAGGGGGCTCCCGAGCTTGGCGCTCGAGTTTGGGGATGAGGGGGACTGCCGCGGCTGGCTCGTCGGCGAACCGAATCAGGGCCTTCGCTACATGTTCCAAATGATGAACGAAGCGCGCATCATGATCGGCGTCAACGGTGCTGCGACGGCGTCGGCTGCCTATCACGAGGCCCTTTCGTACGCGCTTGACCGCAAACAGGGGCGGCAACTGGGCGCGCGTGGCGGCGAGCAAGTTTCCATCATCGAACATGCCGACGTTCGCCGGATGCTGCTGCGGCAAAAAGCGATCGTCGAAGGAAGCTTCGCGCTGCTCGGAACGGTCGCACGCTACGCGGACATCTCAGAGCAGGGGGCATCGGACGAAGAGCGAGAGCGTGCAGGGCTGCTGCTGAACCTGCTCACGCCGATCGCCAAAACGTTCCCCGCAGAGCGCGGCTTCGAGGCCAACGTCCTCGCGATCCAAGTCCATGGCGGCTACGGCTATACGAGCGAGTATCTCCCCGAGGCCTACATGCGTGACCAGAAGCTCAACACGCTTCACGAGGGCACAAACGCAATTCAGAGCATGGACCTGCTGGGCCGAAAAGTGATGTCCAAGGGGGGAGCCCCGCTCCGCGCGTTGGCCGAAGAGATTGGAAGCACCATCGCGCGGGCAAGAGAAGCGGGCTGCGACCCGGAGCTTTGCGCCGTGCTCGAAGAAGCGGTGACCACCGTGGGCTCCGCGACCATGGAGCTCGGTCAGCGTGGAATGGCAGGCGACGCGGACGGCATGCTCGGTCACAGCTGGGACTACCTCGACATGTTTGCCACCCTTGTCATCGGGTGGCAGTGGCTCAACATGGCCGCAGTCGCGCGTACCGCACCCATTTCAGAAGAACGTAAACGCGCAACCGAGGCCGCCACTCAATATTGGATCCGAACCGAGATCCCCCGAATCCCCCACCTGGCCAACCTCTGCCGAACCAACGAGGACTCGTACATCAAGGCCGAACCGGAGTGGTTCACTGCAACCTAGCTAGTCCTTTGGACGTTTTTTCTTGGCGATCTTCTGCCGGCAGACCTTGTTGATGAGCCGAAGCTCCTCGATCTTTTCGTCGATCTGACGCTTCTTGGCTTCGAGCTCGGCGATCATCTCATCGCTCCTGGCGACCGAGAGCTCGAGTTGCTTGATGCGCCCTTCGCCCTGCTGACCGTAGAGATCGAGGTAGTCGTTGGTTTCCTCGAGGGTGTAGCCGAGCGACTTGGCGCGGACGATGATGTGCAGGCGGGCGCGGTCGCGGCGAGAGTAGATGCGAGCGCCGTTCAACCGTTTCGGACAAAGCAGCCCTTTGGACTCGTAAAACCGAATCGCCCGATGGGTGATTCCAAACTCATCGGCTAGGTCGGAGATCGAGAAGAAGTCGGGCGCCTCTCCCTCGCCGTGCGCATCGACGAACGCCTTTACCGTGTCGTTACGGGCAGTTGTCTTCGAGGGCGCGGCCATGGGAGGGAACGATAGCGCGGCACGGTTGCCGTATCAATAGATGATTTACGCGGGTTTACTGTGCTTGACGTATACGTAAACCTAGCTTAGGAAGTCGGCCATAGCTCTGGAACGTGGAGGACGCAGATGGATAAGGCGATCATCACCTGCGCGCTTAACGGCGTGCTCACCAACCCGAAGCAGCACCCGGTGCCCGTCACTCCGGAAGAAATGGCGGCGTCGGCCCGTGATGCCTACAACGCGGGCGCGTCGATTGTGCACATCCATTTTCGCCGGCAGGAGCCTGGTATGGGGCACTTCCCGTCTTGGGACCCTGAGGTGGCCTCTACCGCGAGTGACGCGATTCGAGAGGCGTGCCCGGGCATCATCATCAATCAGACCACGGGCGTGATCGACGAGGATGTATCCGGACCGATTGCCTGCCTTCACCGCATCAAGCCTGAAATCGCTGCGTGCAACGCCGGCAGCCTCAACTACCTCAAGCTCAAGAAGGACAATACTTGGGCGTGGCCGCCGATGGTGTTCCTCAACAGCGTGGACAAGGTACAGAAGATGCTGGACGCGATGTCGGAGACCCACACCACCGCGGAAATGGAGTGCTTCGACGTGGGCATCGTCCGCTCGGTCGGCCTCTACCTTCGGGCCGGGATGGCCAAAGAAATGCACTACAATTTCGTGATGGGCGTCGCCTCGGGCATGCCCTGCGATCCCGAGCTGCTAGAGCTCCTCATGAAGTACAAGAGTGGCGACGCGCATTGGCAAGCCACGCTCATCGGCCGCGAAGAGATCTGGGAGACCCATCAGCGAGCAGCCGAGCTCGGCGGGATGCTGCGGACAGGCGTCGAGGACACCTTCTACCTTCCGAATGGAGACAAAACGACCGGCAACGGGCAGCTGATCGAAGCGCTCGCCCAATGCGCGCGTAACGCGGGTCGAGAGGTCGCATCCCCGGCGGAAGCCAGGGACATGCTTGGCTTCAACTAGAGTCAGGGGTAAAGACGAACCATGGCCAACAAGGTGTATCCGGACGCGTCTGCGGCGCTCGATGGTTTGCTGAGCGACAGCATGACGTTGATGTCGGGCGGTTTTGGATTGTGCGGAATTCCCGAAGCGCTGATCGAAGCGGTTGCGAGCTCGGGCGTGAAAGACCTGACGGTGATCTCGAACAACGCGGGCGTCGATGGAATCGGCCTTGGCGTGATGTTGGAGACGCGTCAAATCAGCAAGATGGTTTCGTCGTACGTGGGCGAGAACAAGCTGTTCGCGAAGCAGTTTCTCGACGGCGACATCGTCGTGGAGTTCACGCCGCAGGGAACGTTGGCAGAGCGGATTCGTGCGGGTGGCGCAGGCATCCCGGCCTTCTTCACCAAGACAGGTGTCGGAACGACGGTCGCCGAGGGGAAAGAGGTTCGCGAGTTCGATGGCGCCCAGTATGTGATGGAGCGCGGGCTCTTCGCGGACGTGGCGATCGTTCACGCCTGGAAGGGCGACACCGAAGGTAACCTCATCTACCGAAAGACCGCTAGGAACTTCAATCCCATGATGGCCACCGCGGCGGAGATCACGATCGCCGAGGTCGAACATCTCGTCGAACCGGGCGAGCTCGGTCCCGACCAGATCATGACCCAAGGAATCTTCGTCGACCGCATCGTTCACTACCCGAACGCTTCGAAGCACATCGAGCAACGAACCACGCGTCCGCGTGAGGCCTGAGGAGAAGACCATGGCTTGGACTCGTGAGCAAATGGCGGCACGCGCGGCGAAAGAGCTCCGCGACGGATTCTATGTGAACCTCGGCATCGGCATTCCCACGCTGGTGTCGAACCACATCCCCGAGGGCATGAGCGTTCAGCTGCAGAGCGAGAACGGCATGCTCGGGATGGGCCCGTTCCCCTACGAGGGCGAGGAGGACGCCGACCTGATCAACGCCGGCAAGCAGACGGTGACCGAGCTCCCGACGACGAGCTTCTTTTCGAGCGCGGACTCCTTCGCCATGATTCGCGGCGGGCACATCAACCTATCGATTCTGGGCGCGATGCAGGTCGCAGAGAACGGCGACCTCGCGAACTGGATGATTCCCGGCAAGATGGTCAAAGGGATGGGCGGCGCCATGGACCTAGTGGCAGGCGTGAAACGCGTGGTCGTCGTCATGGAACACACGGCGAAGGGAAAGCCCAAGCTGTTGAAGAGCTGCACCCTGCCCCTGACCGGCACCCATGTGGTCGACTTGCTGATCACGGACCTCGGCGTCTTCGAGATCGACAAGGGCGGGGATGGCGGGATGACGCTGGTCGAGGTGGCCGACGGCGTCACGCTCGATCAAATCGCAGCGAACACCGAAGCCACCTACAGCGTGGCTTCGGGCCTCTAGCTGAACAACAGCAAGACTGCGCCGACGTAGAGGCCCATGCCGATGGCGAGGATGGCGGTGTAGCCAGCGATCTGGCGGGCTTTGAGGCCGGTGATCGCGAGGAGCGGCAGGGCCCAGAAGGGCTGCAGCAAGTTGGTCCATTCGTCGCCGTAGGCGAACGCCATGATGGTACGACCCGACTCGAGGTCGAGCGTGGCGGCCGTCGTCATGAGGACATCGCTCTGCAGCGCCCATTGGCCGCCTCCAGAGGGAACGAAGAAGTTCACGAGGCCGGCGCTCAAGAAGGTCAGCAGCGGGAAGGTCGAGGTCGACGCAATGGACGTCATTGCGGAAGACAACCGCTCGATCATCCCGCTCGACTGCATGACGCCCAGGATGCCGAAATAAAGGGGGAACTGGACGATGATCGCGCCAGCGCCGCGAGCCCCCTCCGACACCGAATCCAGGAAACTGCGGATCGAGCCATGGGCAGCCAACGCCAGCGCCAAGAAGAAGAGGTTTACCGAGTTGAGGTTGAACGCGACGTCACCGCGAACCCAACTGAAGAGGACGAGAAGCGTCGCCGCGCCGCCGACGAGAAGCCCGAGAAACGACCGCTTCGCTTGCTGCGGAGCCGTACCCCCGGCGGACGGCATCTCGGGAACGGAAGCCTCCTTGGGCGCGAGAGCAACGCACATCAGCGGCAACAACACGAGCAAGCCGCCGCTGACGACGACGTTGAGCGATGAGAAGAGCGTTTCGCTCACCGCGATCGCCTGCGTCGCGCCCTGCGTGAACTGCGCGGATTCGGCCGCCTTCAACGGAGCGGACCCACTGAGCCCGCCGTGCCACACCGCAAGCCCCGTGTACGCGGCCGCTCCGAGCACAGGAACGTCCATCGGTCTCCCGTCCTCCGCGGCGCTGTGGGCGATCTCGCGAACCACAAACGCCGCAACGACCGCCCCGAGGCCCCACTGGATGAGACCGGTCACGCAGGCGATGAGCGCCACCAAGCCGGCCGCCGCCGGGGTTCGTTTCGGCCAGCGCGCGACGGCGCGGACGATCCGTTGAACGGGCGGGCTCGAAGCCAACGCCTGACCGGTCACCAGGATCAGGCACATCTGCAACGCGAACGCAAGCAGCGGTGTGCTCGAGAAGCCGCCGTACCACCCCTGAAGGACCGCGCCGACGGACCCGGAGAGCGCAAACCCGCCAAGGAGCGTGATCAACGTCAGCACGAGCGCCAGCACGAATGGATCGGGAACCCACCGTTCCGCCCACCGACTGAAAACCTCACCAAGCCGAGCCAGCATGGCGCGGACCATACCACCAAGTGCTCCAACCACGCCCATGCTTCCAGGTCGCCTATGGCTCGTGCTCATTCTGGTCGTCGCACTTGCGATTTTCGCGCCCTACCTCGTTCTGCGTCGCGAGGCCCGGACCCTAGACGCTCCGATCCGGGCAGCACTGGGCGGCAGCTACGTGGCGCTACCGGGCGGCGTCACCCACTACGAGTTGAGTGGCCCCGTAGACGGACCGGTGGTCGTGCTGATCCACGGCGGCACGATCCCGCTCTTCACCTGGGACGCCCAAATGCCCCCGCTACGCGATGCCGGTTTCCGCGTGCTGCGATACGACCACTTCGGTCGAGGCTATTCCGATCGTCCGAAGGTGACTTACGATCGAGCGGTCTACCGAAAGCAACTCGAGGACCTGCTTGCAGCCCTCGACATCGAAGGCCCCGTGAACCTGCTGGGCGTCTCGTTTGGGGCGACCATAGCCGCAACCTATGCCAAGGCTCACCCGGAGCGAGTCGCAAAGCTGGTCCTCATCGCGCCGGTCGTGGACTACGCGGAGGGCAAAGCGCTTTTCGGCCTGGCCAAAGTACCGCTCCTAAGCGAATGGTACGCCCGTGTCTTTTCGGTGCGCGCCACGGTGGCGCGAGCAAACGGCTTCTTTCAAGCGTCGGGCGCCGACCCGAGTTACGCACAACGCTTCGAAGAGCAGACGCGCTTCGAGGGGTACGAGCAGGCCCTCTTGTCGATGTCCCGCACCGACGCACTCACGAGCTACCACGACACCTACGCGTCGCTCGGGGATCAACAGACCCTGCTCCTATGGGGATCGGAAGACTCCGAGATCCCCCGCGAGCATATGGAGTTCCTGCAGCAGAATCTCGGCGACGTCTCATTCGTCGAGCTCGAAGGCGCCGGACACGGGGTCACCATCCAGCGCAAAGAAGAGGTCAACCGCCAGATCGTGGAGTTCCTGGGTACACAGTGACAGTGCCACCCCGTAAAACCGATGCTTCGCATCGCCCACGGGGCTAGGTGCCGGCGAAGCCCCGTGGACGCCGCAATGCGGCGGCTATACGGGGCGGTTGGGTCTGATTGCGATGAAGGTGAGGTCGTCGGGCTTCGATGGGGCTCCTTCGGCGGGCGCCTCCATGCGTTTTCTTCCTAGGGCGGCCACCTCGTCCACCGCTCGATGAAGCGGTCCCTTCCGTACGCGCTCGACGATCTCATCCAAGTGGAGGTTGTCGCTGAGCCCGTCACTCGCCAACACCACGGTATCGCGAGGCGCCAGGCTGACGGTGGCGCCGAGCTCGATGCGCATGTCTTGCGTGCCCAGAAGATTGGACACCAAGTGGAGGTCCTCATGATGCAGAGCCTCCCCGCGGTCCAGTAACCCGGCCTCGACCGCATAGCCAACCGGAGAGTGCGGGATGGTCAGCCACTTGATGCGGCCGCGCTGCCCAGTGACCAACACCATCGAATCACCCGCGTGGTACGCGCGCATGTGCGTACCCTGGATCTCCACCACCGCAAGAGTGGCCGCGGCGCCCGTACCGAGCGCCGAGATCGCGCGGTCGGCCAACTCGAAGCCGTTGATGATCGCGCCGCGAAGGTTCTCGAGGTCTTCTCCGAGCGCCACCACGGAGTCACAGACCGCCCGCACGGCGATCGCTGCCGCCTTTGCTCCACCGGGATGGCCTCCGGCGCCATCGGACACCACCGCCACACCCGCCTGCTCGCCGAGCGAAACCACCGCTGCGGCGTCTTCATTGGGCCCGTCCCGTCCCGGCTTCGAAAGGCTGAGCACCACCGCTTCGCCGCCCCCGAGCTCGAAGCGCTCGCCACGCGCCATGTCCACATCCGTGAAGATGTGGGCCTCGCTCACAGTGCCGCTCTCCGGCCGCTGGTAGGCCGCCGAAGCGCCCTCGGCGCCACCGCCTGGAAGGCCTTCTGCATCTGTACGCCGTCACGAAACCGCTTCCGCTCGTGGACCTCGATGGACCGGCGAAGGAAACTGATGAAATCGCGGCTGACCGTGCGGCGAAGGCGTTCCGCGCCCGGCAACGGCCAATCGAACGGCCAGGCTGGCAACTCACCCGCAAACATTCGGTAGATCAGCAATCCCATCGAAAACACGTCGGAGCGAAAGGACGGCTTTCCCATCGCCTGCTCGGGGGCGATGTAGCCCACGGTACCTTGCCCGGAGCCCATGATGGTTCGGGTCCTGAGGGCTACCTTCGCAATCCCAAAATCGGCCAAGCGGGCCTGCCCCTCAGGAAAGAGGATCACATTGTCCGGCTTGATGTCGCAGTGGATGACCCGCACCTCGTGGGCGTACGCAAGCGCGTCGAGCAACTGCTCGGTGTAGGACAATGCGGTCTTCGGACCCAGGCGATATCGCAAGCGGTCGGTGAGGGTTTGCTCGCCCAGCGGCGTCGCGATGACGAAATAGCCGTCAATCATCATCGCATTCCGGAGCGGGAGGATGTTCTCGTGCTCGAGCCGCGCGGTCAGCCGCACCTCACGATGGATGGCGCTCAAGGAGTCCTTCTCGAGGTGATCGAGATGGGGAACCTTGAGCGCGACGGCGATCCCTTCGATCGTGTCGTAGGCCTCGTAGACGGTCGCAAATGCCCCATCCCCGATACGTCGTCGGATGCGGTACTTGCCTAGCATCCGGCGAGCCTTGAGGGCCGGGGCCGAGCGCGCGCTGCTCGTGCCTTGAAGAACGTGCGGTTTCATGGGGTCGACGCTCAGAACGTCTTACGGATCGCCTTGAGGAGCGCAATCCCCTCAGGCCCCATTTCCTTTGCGACGCGGTCCGGGACATCTCTTTGCGCCGCCTTGAAGGGTGCCAACTCTTCCTGCGTCGGCTCGTGGATGTCATATCCGTATCGCTGCAGGTTCTTGAGCAGCACGGGCTCGATCTTCCGAACCTGGTTTCGACCCCAAATCGTCAGGTCGTGGGGCATGTTCGTGATGATTTCCTGAATGTCCTTCGGAAGCGTTTCAAACCACTTCTTCGAGTAGACGAGAAGCGCAGGCTGGTAGCAGTGGCGGCTGAGGAAAACGTTGCGTTCTCCCTCCTTGAGCCCCTGGTACCAGCTCGCGGCCATCGCGAAGAGCGGGGTGTTGTCGAACCCGTCGACGACCCCGGTCTGTACGCTCATGAGCGTGTTGCCGTTGTCGATGGGAACGGGCGTCGCACCAAATGCCTCGTACGTTTTGACATGCACCATCGACTCCTGGGAACGGAAGCGAATGCCCTTCATGTCGCTCAGCTTACGGATCTTCTGGCTACTGAAGTACGAACGGTACCCGTTCTCCGCCCAGATTCCGAAGATCAGCCCGCGCTTCGAAAGGACCTTCTTGACCTGGGCAGTGACCTCAGGATTGTCGAGTGCCTTGTCGGCCTTTTCGAAGCTCTCGAACACGTATGGCGCCTCGATGACGTTGACCTCGCGAACGATCGAGCTCATCCCGCCGACGGAGCCGGCAAACGCCTGCATGCTTCCCATCTGAACGCGGCGCGCCAACGAACGCTCGTTCCCGCGCCCGAGCCGGAGCTTCACCTTCAAGCGGCCGCCGCTCTTTTCCTGGGCCTCGGCTTTGAACCGCTGGAGCTGCTCGGCCCATGGACTCCCTTTTGGAGCGACGGTCCCGACCTCCATGAGGAACTCCGGGTCTTCCGCGACGGCAGGGCCGACGACAGCTAAGGATAGAGCGAGCAATGCTCCGATAACGAAGACAGATTTTCTCATTAGGGTCCTTCTAGTCAGTTGGGGACGGAAAACAAAGAGCCAGCGGGCTCATTGGCGAGGTTGCGCGGTTTGGGGGGCCTCAGAGGACCGGGCGGCGCCGGACGCGTACATGCCTTCGATGATCGACTTGTACTTGTCGTTGATGACGTTGCGCTTGACCTTCATGGTCGGCGTGAGCTCACCACCTTCGACGCTGAGCATGTGTGGGAGCACCTTGAACTTCTTGATCGTTTGGTAGCGGGCCACCTTGGTGTTGCAGTCCGAGTCGATCCGATCCGCCAAAAAGGCGCGGACCTTCTCGTTGCCGGCAAGCTCGGCCAGCGACGCGACAGGCACGCCGGCAGCATTGCACAATTCGGGGAGCCCTTCTTCCTCGAGGGCCAGGATCGCACAGAGATAGGGCTGACGGTCGCCGACCACCACGGCCTGGCCGACGCCCGGAATTCCTTGGAGGTGATTTTCCATTTCAGCGGGTGCGACGTTCTTGCCGCCCGCAGTAATCAATAGGTCCTTCTTGCGCCCCGTAATCGTGAGAAAGCCATCTTCGTCGAGAGCGCCGAGGTCACCCGTGAGCAACCAGCCGTCGTCCGTATAAAGCGCAGCGGTCTCCTCGGGCATATGGAGGTAGCCGGGAACCATGTTGGGCCCCCGAAGAAGGATCTCACCATCATCTGCGATTCGAATCTCGACGCCGGGCAGCGCTCGACCGACGCTTCCAAAGTGCGGCCTGTTGAGCGGTTGGGCGGTGGCCATGCCTGTGGTCTCGGTCATGCCAAACCCCTCGTGAATGATGAGGCCGACGGACGCGAAGAACTCGAGCGTCGAACGTGCCGCCGGTGCAGCGCCCGAACCGGCGCCGAAAAGCTCGTCGAGGCCGATAGCGCTCTTGATCTTCGAAATGACCAGCTTGTTCGCCAGGCGGCGTTGGAACGTATCGACGTCCTTTCCGGTTTCGATGCTGCGCTTGATGCTTTGCAGCTCGACGCGACGCGCCCAGGCGGCGAGCTTCGCCTTGAGCCCGGTGGCCGTCAGAAGATTTGCGGTGAGCGCGGCCTCGAATTTCTCCCAAACGCGCGGCACAGCGAAGAAGAAATGCGGGCGCGCTGCCACCAAGTGGTCTTTGATCTTCGTGAGGTCCGCGCAGAAATAGGTTTCGCTGCCCCAACGGAGCCCTATAAAGTTGGTGAAAATCTGCTCGGCGACGTGACAAAGGGGCAAGTAGCTGACGTAGCGAAAAGGGTCGAACTCCTCGAGCTCCGGATACGTGTCGACGAAGGAGGTCCCCATCGCGTGAATCCCGTTGTGCGTGACCATCGCGCCTTTGGGGACACCCGTCGTGCCGGAGGTGTAGATGAGAAGCGCGAGGTCATCGGGCTTGACCGCCTCCATGCGCCGCTCGAGCTCGTCGTCCGGCTCGGCGCTACCTCGGGTGATCACATCGGCCAGCGACGTCACCATCGGGCGGACGTTGTCGATCGGGTCCATGGTGATGATGTGGTCGAGCTCGATCAAGCCTCGGTCGAGCCCGGCGAGATACTTGTCGAGCTGGTCTTGGTTGTCGCAGATCGCGATCTTGGCACGGCAGTGCTTCACGATGTAGGCCACCTGCTCGACTGTATTCGTGACGTAGATCGGCGCGGGAATCGCACCGGCGGCGCTGATGCCCATCTGCGAGATCACCCAGTCGCGCCGGTTGTTGCCCACCAACGCAACGCCATCGCCGGGCTGTAC
>CALJYC010000029.1 GCA_937984275.1 uncultured bacterium
ACTGGGTCGAAGAGACCGAGCCGCCCCCAGTTGGCACGCTCAAGCCTCGCGCGTCCGAGAGCTACGATCCCCGCTATGCCAACCGGAACCTGACGATGCCCCGGGGCATGATGCGCGGACCCTTCGATACGGTCGTTGGCAAACGGACGGCGGAATACCCCCGGGGCCTCGGGCAACCATTCGGCGCGGTCGGCACCATCTCGACGATGAATTTCGGCGTTGGGATCACGCTCGCCCACGACTTCGAGATCGGCTTTTCTCGATACCGCATGGGGTCCTTTCCGGGCGTCAGCGTCTTTCCCAATTTCGGCTTTGGCGCAGAGGGGCTCATCACGTTTAGCATGTCCCCCGAGGCCAAATTCGGAGACATCCCTTTCTACGCGCGGTTCGAGGCGTTCGAGAGCGAGTTCGTGAAGCTCGGCATCGACGCGGTGTTTCGAATCCCGTCGAGGACCGAGTTCGGCTTCCTCGGTGGCATCCCGCTCCGTTTCATTGCCAACGAGCAGTTCGCATTCGACACGGGGATGGAGTTCGTCGTCGACAACAATCCGCAAGGTCCGTCGATCTGGTCGCTCAACATTCCGTTCACCTTCATCGCCAATGCGACCGATCGGTTCTTCCTGAAGCTACACAGCGGCATGAACATGTTCGACCTGGGTCACACGGTTCGAACCGTCACGTCGGGCTTGGTCCAAGGTCCGTTCTATTTCATCCCGCTCGGCGTAGGTGCGGGCTACACCGTGGACGCAGGAACTACGATGATGGACATCTTTGCGAGCTTCCGCTTCCCGACGTTCTATGGCTTCACGACCCGTGGATCCAATCTGAACGCGGAGACGTGGCAGGTCACCATCGGACTCAACATCTACTCCCCGGTGCTGTTCAAGGGCAGCGCGCTCTGATGATCTATGAGCTCGGACACAAGCGCGTTCGAGTCGAAGGGGAGGTGTTCGTTGCGGAGTCGGCCGATGTCATCGGGTCCGTGGTCCTCAAGGACAAGTCCAGCGTCTGGTTCAACGCGGTCATTCGCGGAGACTCGGACGAGATCATCATCGGAGAAGAGACCAACATTCAAGACGGCGCCGTCCTTCACACGGACCCCGGCATTCGCGTCATCCTCGGGCGTGGGGTGACCGTCGGCCATCATGCCATCGTGCACGGCTGCGAAGTGGGCGACTACAGCCTCATCGGCATCAACGCGGTCATTCTCAATCGGGCGAAGGTCGGCAGGTACTGCACGATCGGTGCGAACGCGCTGGTCACCCAGGGGCAGGAAATTCCGGACTATTCCGTGGTTTTAGGCTCCCCGGGGAAGGTGGTTCGCGAAATCGACCCGAGCGAGGGCGCGGATCTCGAGAGGGGCGCCGCGGGGTACGTGAGCCGCGCGCGCGAGTACCTCAACGCGCTCCACTCCGACATTCGTTTCTCCTGATCTCAGATGCGCTCGAGCAGAGTTCGCTCCCCGAGCTCTGCGCACAGTGCTTCGAGCACCGGACGATCGGGGCCCGTCCAGCGCAAGTCTTCCAACGACTCGTCGATCGGTACATCCGTTCGCAACGTTGCAAGCGTTCGATACAGCATCGCGTCGTTGCGTTGCTCAGCGAGATTGTGTGCGAGCGTTGCGCCACCGCGAACCTTCACACCCCACTGCTCGTGAGCGCCCGGGATGTCTTCGAGCTGAACGAACTTCGCGAGCACAGCCGAGGCACTCTTGGCTCCCCAACGCGCGATGCCGGGGATCCCATCAGCAGCATCTCCGACGAGCGCCAAGTAGTCGGGGATCGATGTTGGCGACACACCGAACTTCTCGCGCACGCCGTCTTCATCGAGGATGATCTCTCTGCGTCGATCGAGAGTCACCACATCGTTGCTGCGAACACACTGGCAAAGGTCCTTGTCGGGCGAACAGATCACGACCTGCTCTACGCCGGGCTCGTCTGCAAACTTCGCCGCGGCTGCGGCCAGCGCGTCGTCGGCTTCGAACTCGATCATCGGCCAGGTGACCATTCCGAGTGCCCTGCTCGCGCGCTCCACCAGAGGGAACTGATCGAAGAGCTTCGGCTCGAGTCCCTCGCCCGTCTTGTAGCCGTCGAAGAGGTCGTTGCGGAACGACTCGACGGTGTGGTCGAAGGCGCAGCCGACATGCGTGACCTCTGCGTCCCGAAGCATCGCGGCCATCGACCGCAAGAAGCCGCGCGTTGCGCCGACTTCCTGTCCGCCGGGTGACTTCGACTCCGGGGCACCGAACCAAGCTCGAAACAGCTCGTAGGTTCCGTCGACCAAGTGCACTTTCATGGTGTCGTCTTATCGCACTTGGTCGCGCCGGCACGGTGCAGCCGGGAGAAGGACTCGCATTACGCGGACTTGTGGAACGATCTTGAAGGCGTCACAGGGCCCCGAGAGGGCTACTTTGAGGGTGGCACAATATCACTCATTGTGAGAGAGTTACATACACTCAACGCTAAATATTGCGTATTTCTTGGGGTCATACCCCAACATCTAGTAGCATGGCCGCCGTGGCTATACATGAGGTGTCACATGGTGCGATTTGACGGGAATACTTCTGTGACGCAGTGCGAAATGGCGGAAAATGCCGCCGCGAGCCCCTTTCAACTGCTTGAAATCGCACCTGAAAGAAAGAAAGCAATTTGGGCCGATCGTTTCTGCTTGACTGGCCTGGCTCCCCGGAGCTACTTCGCAGGTCCGCCCCCAAGCGGTTGTGGTGGTAACGAGGCTACCAGCGCAATCTGTTGTGGGACGATTGTGGATAGCGGGTGCTCTACCTGGGGATGGATGGTGGATTTACCCGGATGGTGAGTTGCGTCTGGTTGGAGGTAAGCTGTGGCATTGGATACTAGGGGAATGACGAGCAACTTGGAGATCGAGGGCGCCCGGAGGGCCGAGGTTTCTCAGCAGGCAGGCGGTCTGTCTATGGATCGCAGACTGACTGAACCCGGCGCCGAGCCGCTCGAGGAGGTCGAATACGTCCTTCGAGACAGTCAGATCACCAATTCCGATGGCTCGGTGGTGTTCGAGCTCAAGGGTGCGCAGGTCCCCGAGGGCTGGAGCCAGCTCGCGACCGACATCGCGGTCTCCAAGTATTTCCGGAAGGCTGGCATCGACGGCGACAAGAACAAGGGTGAGCGTAGTGTTCGCCAGTTGGTCTATCGCGTGGCCCACTCGCTCCGCGAGGCAGGCGAGAAGTTTGGCGGGTACTTCGCCGACAAAGAAGCCGCGGACACCTTCGAGGCGGAGCTCTCCCATCTGCTCATCCATCAAAAGGCAGCCTTCAACTCTCCCGTTTGGTTCAACTGCGGCCTTTACCAGCGCTATGGCATCGAAGGGTCGGGCGGCAACTACGCTTGGGACCCCGAGCAGGACATCATCTTCGAGACCGACACGGCGTACGAGCATCCGCAGTGCTCCGCTTGCTTCATCCAGGCCGTCAACGACGACCTGATGGCGATCTACGAACTGATCAAAAACGAAGCGCGTCTCTTCAAGTACGGTTCCGGCACCGGCACCAACTTCTCGAAGATCCGAGGCAAGCAGGAAAAGCTTTCTGGCGGCGGCACATCGAGTGGCCTGATGAGCTTCCTCGAAGTGCTCGACCGCGCGGCTGGCGCCACCAAGTCCGGCGGAACCACGCGCCGTGCCGCAAAGATGGTCTGCCTCGACATGGACCACCCGGAGATCATCGACTTCATCGAGTGGAAGGTTCGCGAGGAGAAGAAAGCCCGGGCTCTCATCGAGGCCGGCTACGAGTCCGACTTCAACGGCGACGCCTACCACACGGTGTCGGGGCAGAACTCGAACAACTCGCTTCGCGTAACCGACGAGTTCATGAATGCTGTCGAGACCGACGGCGAGTGGAAGACCACGCTTCGCACCACCGGCGAGGTTTGCGACACGTACCGCGCGCGCGACGTGTGGCGGAAGATCGCCCAGGCCGCATGGGGCTGCGCCGATCCCGGCCTCCAGTACGACACTACGATCAATGACTGGCACACTTGCCCGAACACCGATCGCATCAACGCGTCGAACCCGTGCTCGGAGTACATGTTCCTCGACAACTCGGCCTGTAACCTTTCGTCGATCAACCTCTCGAAGTTCCTCGACGCGGACGGCCGCTTCGACATCGAAGGGTACCGTCAGGCGATCCGTGTCCTGATCATCGCGATGGACATCGCGGTCGATTACGCAAGCTATCCGACTCCGGCCATTGCGAAAAACAGTCATAATTTCAGGCCCTTGGGGCTCGGCTATGCGAACCTCGGCACCTTGCTGATGCAGCTCGGGATTCCTTACGATAGCGACGAGGGTCGAACGATCTGTGCGGCGCTCACCTCGATTCTCTGCGGTCACGCGTACGCGACGTCCTCGGAAATCGCTGCGAGCAAGGGTCCGTTCACGGGCTTCCAGCGCAACCGTCAACCGATGCTTCGCGTCATGGGCAAGCATCGTGACGCGGCCTACCGCATCAACGAGGCGGCTGGCCCCGGGATGACTGACGAGGAACCGACCGCTTGCCCGCCCGAGCTCATTCAGGCTGCACACGAAGACTGGGACTTGGCCTGCAAGCTTGGCGAAATGTACGGTTACCGCAACTCGCAGACGACCGTGCTCGCACCGACTGGCACCATCGGGCTTTTGATGGATTGCGACACGACCGGCATCGAGCCGGACTTCGCGTTGGTGAAGTTCAAGAAGCTCGCGGGTGGCGGGTACTTCAAGATCGTCAACCAGAGCGTGCCCAAGGCGCTTCAGAAGCTTGGTTACACCGACGCGCAGCTTGCTGACATCGTTTCCTACGTGACCGGCACCAACACTTTCACCGGGGCGCCGCACTGTGGCCGAAAGGCATTGCTCGAGAACGGGCTCACTGAGCGCGAGATCGAGAAGGCCGAAGAAGCGCTTCGCGGCGTGTTCGATGTCGGCTCCGCGTTGGCACCATGGGTGATCGGGACCGAGGCGTACGACCGGCTCGAGATCGAGTCCGGGGTGTACAACAAGCCGGGCTTCCACCTGCTTCGCTACCTGGGTCACACCGAAAAAGAGATCGGTGAGATCAACGATGTCGTGATCGGCCGCATGACGATCGAAGGCGCTCCGCATCTGCGTGCCGAGCATCTCCCGGTGTTCGACTGTGCGAACCGCTGCGGCAAGATCGGCGAGCGATTCCTCGAGCCGATGGCACACGTCCACATGATGGCAGCCGCGCAGCCGTTCCTTTCAGGCGCGATCTCCAAGACGGTGAACCTCCCGAAGGAGTCGACCATCGAAGACGTCGAGGAGATCTACAAAGAAGGATGGAAGCTCGGTCTCAAGGCCGTCGCGCTCTACCGAGACGGCTCGAAGTCCTCACAGCCGCTCAATGCCAAGGCTGACTCCGACGGCGAAGAAGAAGAGGAGGAAACGGCGGCAGAAGCCAAGGCGCCAGCTCCGGCCATCGTGGCTCCGGTGCAGGAGTGGCTCACTCCGCCGACGACCCGGCGTCACCGTCTTCCCAAGAAGCGAAGCGGCTTCACGCAGGAAGCGCGCGTCGGCGGGCACAAGGTCTTTCTTCGCACAGGCGAATACGTGGACGGCTCGCTCGGTGAGATCTTCGTCGACATGCACAAAGAGGGTGCTGCGTTCCGCTCCCTGATGAACTGCTTCGCGATCAGCGTGTCGATGGGCCTCCAGCACGGGGTGCCGCTCGACGCCTATGTGCGGCAGTTCACGTTCACCCGCTTCGAACCGCAAGGCATCGTCGAGGGCCACCCGAACATCAAGTTCTCGACCTCGATCATCGACTACGTCTTCCGCGTCCTGGGCGTCGAGTATCTCCAGCAATACGACTTTGCGCAGGTGCCACCGAAGGAGGAGCAAGATGAGCTCCAGAACCCAACCGACGTCGCGGCCGTGCATCGCATCGAAGGTTCACAGCCAAGTGAACCCCCACCCGCCATCGAACCGGCCGAGCAGGTCACCTTCGGCTTTGACGACGGAGCCCACCAGTCGAACGCGCTGGACCAACAACTCGGCGAGATGATGGGCGACGCTCCGATGTGCGACAAATGCGGGCATATTACGGTCCGCAATGGGGCGTGTTACCGCTGCCTGAACTGCGGCAACTCGATGGGTTGTTCCTAACGGGGGGCTGCTCCTGACGGGGCGATCCGCCGCCATCTGTCGAGAAAAAGGGGTCAGACCCCTTTTTGGAAGGGTTAATTCTGCCAGTGCCAGTGCCAGTGCCAGTGCCAGTGCCAGTGCCAGCGACAGCGACGGTGTCTGTGCCAGGAGGCGTGTCGGTGGGCGCGTTGCTGTGCCTGGTCGGGGGCCCTACAACTCGGCCTCAGTGACTCTGCCGTTCTACAAGTACGAAGGCCTCGGTAACGACTTCCTCATCGTCGAGAAGGAAGCGCTTGCGGGGGTGCAACTCACGACAAAGGAGGCAATCGCGCTTTGTGATCGCCATCGTGGGATCGGTGGCGACGGTGTACTCGTGCTCGACGTCGATGCGTTGTCGATGGACGTGATCAATTCCGATGGCTCGGTTCCGGAGATGTGCGGCAACGGTATTCGCTGTGCCGCGCTGCACCTTGCGCGACGGGCGAACGAACCGACCCTCGAGGTGACGATTGAGACACTGGCGGGTCCTCACCCCTGCGTGGTCGTGAACCGTCCAGGTGCGGAGTCGGTCGCTGTCCAGATGGCGCCTCCATCGCTGGTGCCCTCGGACCTTCCGCTGAGCTCGGCCGCTCCCTGGCTCGACCATCCTCTCACCGTCGACGGTCGCAACCTCCGCGTAAGCGGCGTGTCGATGGGCAACCCGCATGCGGTGACGTTCGACGAGGTGGGTGATGCACGCTTCGAGGTCGGTCCCCTGATCCAAGGCGACCCGCACTTCCCCGAGGGCATCAACGTGGGCTTCGTCTCCGAGCACGATGGCAGCAGCATGCGACTCGATGTCCTCGAGCGCGGCGCAGGGTGGACTCAGGCCTGCGGAACCGGTGCTTGCGCCGCAGCGGTCGCGGCGGTGGAAACCGGCCGAGCCCGGCGCGAAGAGCAGCTCAGTATTCGGCTTCCCGGCGGAACGCTGATGATCACCGTCGGCGCGCCCGGCGATACGGTACTGATGCAGGGCCCCGCACGCTTCGTTTTTCGGGGGGAAGTCGAGCGCTAGCCCATCGATTGCAATATTGGCCACCTGCAGTACGTTCGCCCGATGCGCGGTATCTCATTGCTTGTTCTAGGCCCGGTCTGGCTCGTCGTCGCCGCGGGATGCGGGAATGATTCCGCTCCGCCCGCCGGTTCCGATGAGTTTGGACGCTGCGCCGACTTCGACGCGCTCCGCCAGGTCTACTGGGGTGACACGCACGTCCACACCAACCTTTCGTTCGACGCCAACATGCAAGGCACTCGAACCTCTCAAGCGGACGCATACCAATTCGCCCAGGGCGAGCCGATCGCTCTCCAGCCTTACGATGAGGCCGGCAACCCGACCCGCATGGCGCAGATCGATCGCCCTCTGGACTTCGTCATGCTCAGCGACCACGCGGAGTTCCTCGGCACCCTCGCCGTCTGCAACGATCCGGCCTTACCCGGGTACGACAGCCAGCAATGCATCGACTATCGCGACGCGCAGGCGTTCGATGCCGATCCCACGGACGTGGGCTTCGTCTTCGTCACGATCAACGGCCTCACCGCCGCACCCCCCCCACAAGCGCAGTATCCTGCGCTATGCGGTCCAGACGATGTGTACTGCCTGGAGGCCGGCATGGATGTGTGGGGCGAGATCGTCAACGGCGCCGAGGCCGTGTACGACCGGAGCAACAGTTGCCGGTTTACGTCGTTCCCCGGCTACGAGTGGAGCGGCGGACCCGACACGAAGAACCTTCACCGTAACGTCATCTTTAAGAACGAGAACGTGACGGAGCTTCCCTACAGTTACTTCG
>CALJYC010000030.1 GCA_937984275.1 uncultured bacterium
ACCACCAATGGAAGCCACCTCGGCAAGGAGTGCTGGCTTCTCGAGTACGCGCGCGGGAACATCATGTCCCTCTTCCCGTTTGCTCTCGGAGACACGATTTTCAGCACGCAAGATCTCACCGACGTTCGGAAGACCATGGCCCACTCGACAAAGCTCATGTGGTCCGAAGCGAAGATCGCACTACAACGTCGGCTCCGCCGCGAGGACGCCCCCGCGCCCCGCCTCGACCTAATCGTAGAGCCACTGCGGGAAAGCGCGGAGTATCCCAAGGTCGCACCCGATTCCAACTGAGTCGGAGCGTGGCAGCCTCCTCATTGACGGCTAACGCCAGCCCGCGGCCACAGTAGACCCCTGGGAGACCCCTACCCGACAAAGGAGCACTGTATGGATAAGAAGACCGTGGGCGTACTGGGATTTGCAGGCGCGGCCCTCGTGGCTGCCACCGTGTCCGCCGCTGCACCGAAGTGGGCGCAAAAAGGCTCGACGATCGAGAAATGCGCGGGCATCGCGGCGAAAGGCAAGAACGATTGCGGCGCGAATGACCATAGCTGCGCCGGCCAAGCTAAGCGCGACAACGATCCGAACGAGTGGGTTTACGTGCCTGCGGGCGTCTGCGACAAGATTGCAGACGGGCGCTTGTGGAAGACGAAGAAAGTCGAATAGGCAGAGACATGACCGCCCGCATGGGCATCAGCCTTCGGCGAGAGTGGGTCGACCCGCTTCTGGCGACTCGGCCGTCACTGCCCGCGTTGGAAGTCATCTTCGAGCAGTGGGTGTTCGCTTCGGAGTCGGAGCTGCGCCAGCTCGAGCGACTTCGTGAGCAGCACCCCTTCCTGCTGCACTGTCTGAGTATGAATATCGGGTCGGGCGATCCCCTCGACCGGGATTATTTTGAGCGGGTTCGCGGCTTTGCCGATCGGTTCGCGATCAGCGCGATCTCCGACCACCTGAGCTGGCGCAGCATCCACGGCCAATGGTCGCTGTCGCTGCTCCCGTTGCCGCGCACCGAGGAGGCGCTCGCACATGTGGCCGGTCGCGTACGCGAAGCACAAACATGCCTCGGGCGCACGATCGCGCTCGAGAACATCTCCCAGTACGTGCCGGTCCCCGGCGATATTCCACTCGTCGAGATGTTCAACGAACTGCACCAGCGCTGCGGCACCGCACTTCATCTCGACCTGAACAACCTACTGGTGAGCGAGCGATGGCTCGGAGAAACTCCCGCAGCGTTTCTCGACGCGCTCACGGCGGACCTCGCTTGGATGCATGTCGCCGGGCACGATGACGTGGCGTTGCCAGTCGACGATCATAGTCGAATGCCAACTGCTGCCTGCATGGATCTGCTCACGCAACTCGCTCCGTCTGTACCCGTAATTTTAGAATGGGATCGGGAGCGCCCAACACTTCGAAAACTATTGCCTGCAATCTCCGCCGAGCCGGTGCAACGTGTCTGAGACTCCGCTGTCCACTTGGCAGGCGCAGTTCTTCTCAGAACGCGTGTGCTCTCGGTCCTCTGGACGAGAGGGGGTGTACTTCCGTGAGCAGGTGTTTGGCGCGCTCGGCGTTCTGTCTGAGGCCTTGCCAGACGTGCGAGCAGCGGTCGGCGAACAGAACTTTCGTTTCTTCGTCCGCGAGTTTCTAAGCGCCTACCAGCCCCAAGACGCTTTGGGCACAACTCTGATCGAGCCTTTTCTCTCGTTTCTCCGGACTCGTCCGGAGCTGTCGGCTGGCTAGCGGCTCTTTAGCTGTTCTCGGTCGTCAACGAGACGGCGAGCATGTAACACACCCAGAACCCAACCACCGGCCATAACTTGAAGTGAATCAGGGCCCCGAGGATCGCCATGCTTACGATCCAGTTGAACATGGCCCAAAACTACCAAGAGAGCCCCTGGACACCAAAGAACCGGGGGGTTCCGTCACCGTCAGGGGACAACTCGAAAGGCGTGACGACGCAAAGCTTGCGCCACCAACGGGCCGGGGGCGAAGGATCCGCGCGTCTTCAAACGGTGCGTAAGATCGCCTCCCAGTAGTGCTCCGATTGGGTATCCTACGGGTGTCATGACGCCTCTCGATCTCTCACACCCAGTTTGGGAACAAGTCTACATGGTGGCCCCGCTCACCATCGTCGGAACACGCGAGCCGGACGGCACGTACGACCTTGCGCCGAAGCACATGGCCATGCCCGTGAGTTGGCAAGACCATTACGGCTTCGTCTGCACCCCGTCGCACGCGACCTACGTGAACGCGCAGCGCGAGGGGTGCTTCACCGTGAGCTTTCCGAGGCCAGATCAGATCTTGCTGACTAGCCTTGCTGCGGCGCCCCGTTGCGACGACGCGCACAAGCACGCGCTCCAGGCTGTGCCGACGGTGGCGGCGACGAAAGTCGATGGGGTGCTGCTCGAAAGCGCCTACCTTCATCTCGAGTGCGAGGTCGACAAGATCATCGATGATCTTGGCGTCAACAGTCTCATCATCGGCCGCGTCGTGGCGGCCGCCGCGGCCGATGACAGTGTTCTAGACGCCGACGTCGACGCCCAAGAAATGATCGCCCACTCCCCAATGCTGGCCTATCTGCATCCCGGACGCTTCGCGCAAATCGTTCAAACGCAAGCGTTCCCCTACCATGTGGGCTTTAAGCGCTGACCAATCTGATGCAAAAGGACCTGCCAAAGCGAATCGTCGAATATCTCGAAGGAACACGCACGCAGATGGCCGACCTCCTCGAGCTTCTGGTTCGTGCAGAATCGCCCTCGGACGATCCAAGCGCGCAGGGCCCCATGCTCGAGTTGCTCTCGAATGCCTTTGCCAAACGGGGGTTTCGTCCGCAGGTTCTCCCGGGAAAGACTAGTGGCGGCATGTTGTTCGCGATGCCCGCAAAGCGGCCGCGGTTCGTTCCTCACCAGCTGGTGCTCGGTCACTGCGACACCGTGTGGCCCATTGGAACCCTCGAGTCGATGCCGATCAAGACCGACGGTGGGATCTTCTGGGGGCCAGGTTCGTACGACATGAAGGCGGGGCTGGTCCAAGGCCTCTTCGCCCTCGAAGCGCTCGATGCGGCCGGCGTGGACACGCTCCCCGTGACGCCGGTATTCTTGATCAACTCCGACGAGGAGATCGGGAGCCGCGAATCGACGCGAGTCATCAAGCGCCTCGCCCGCCGCGCGGACCGATGTTTCGTTCTCGAACCCTCGCTCGGCCCCGATGGGCACCTCAAGACGACGCGAAAGGGCGTCGGGCGATTCACGATCCGCGTCCGTGGAAAGGCCGCACATGCAGGCCTCGACCCCGGCAAGGGAGCAAGCGCGATCCTCGAGCTCTCGCTCATCATTCAGAAACTCTTCGCCCTCAACGACGCGGAGAGGGGCATCACGGTCAACGTCGGAACGATCGATGGCGGTCTCAGCCCGAACGTGGTCGCGCCGCAGAGTGAGGCCATGGTCGATGTGCGCGCGCCCACGGCTGAAGATGCCGCCCACATCGAGCAGGCTATTCACTCGCTGAAGGCGGAGACGCCTGGAACGGAAGTCGAGGTGGAAGGCGCGATCCGGCGCCCGCCGATGGAGCGAACCCCCGGCAATCAGAAGCTCTGGTTGCTTGCACGCCGGGGAGCCGCCGACCTTGGAATCGAGATCGAGCAAGCCGCTGCGGGCGGTGGCTCGGACGGCAACACCACGAGCCAATACGCCCCGACGCTCGATGGCCTTGGTGCGGTCGGCGCCGGGGCCCACGCGGTGAGCGAACACTTGGTGTTGGAACGGATGGTCGAGCGCTCGGCGCTGCTTGCTAGACTGCTATCGTTCCCGCCGATCGAGGAGGTGGCCCGATGACGGACAAGATTCTGCATGCCTCGCTCACGCGGATCACCGATCTCGAACGGGCTGGCTTTGATTGTCAGCCACTTCCACGGGAGCAATGGGAGCTTGGGGACTACGTCATTGGAAGCGCGACCATTGCACGCGGTGGGTTCTCCGCCGTTGAGCTCACGAGTGGTCGCGTGATTCATGCCGTGAGCGGCGATTCGATCCTGGGGGCGCTCGCGGTTCGCCATGCAACGTTGGAAGTCGTCGGATCGTGGGAAGCAGTGGGCACTGACGGGCGCATGAACCTGCTCAGCGCGGGCGGGCTGCTGGGTCGAACCACGTCCGTCTCCGGCATGCTCGCGTCGCCCATGCATGTCGCCTATCGGGGCCACGCGATGCGAGGCGGCACCAAACTGCGGATGCAGGACTTCGCGAAGGCGCCCGCAAGGACGCAGAAGTACGAGGTTCCGACAATTCTCATCATTGGAACCTCGATGTCGGCTGGGAAGACGACATGTGCCAGGGTCATCGTGCGCCAGCTCAAGCGGGCCGGATATCGTGTCGCGGGGGCAAAGCTCACGGGAGCGGGCCGCTATCGCGACATCCTGGCGATGCAGGACGCGGGAGCCGACGCTATCTTCGACTTCGTCGACGTTGGACTGGCCTCATCGGTGGTGGATCGCGAGTACTTCCGCCCTCGACTGCGCGATCTGCTCGGCCTGATCGCCGAAGCGGAGCCCCAAGTGGTCGTTGCGGAAGCGGGCGCATCCCCACTCGAGCCCTACAACGGCGATACCACACTCGAAGAGCTTCAGGGCTCCGTTGCGCTGACCGTCCTATGTGCGTCGGACCCGTACTCCGTGATGGGTGTCATCCACGGCTACGACATGATGCGGCCCGACGTCGTGGCTGGGGTTGCAACCAGCACCAGCGCCGGCGTCGAGCTCGTCGAGAAGCTGACCGGCACGAAGGCGCTCAACATGCTCAACCCAGAGTCGATCCCCGAGCTGCGCGAGCTTCTCGCCGACGCGCTGAAGTGAGCACAGCGCGTCGACGAAATCTGAGCTCGATCTAGCTCGCGGCGGCTGGCCCTGTGTAGGTGTCGCCCCCGAAGGCCAGGATCGGATAGAAAATGATCCCTAGGAAGAACAGACCCAGAGCAAACGCCAGGTCGTGGCCGAACGACCGCGACAGGTCGAGTGCCACGAGGAACCCGATGACGATGTTCACCAGTGGAATGAAAAAGAGGATGAGCCACCACCATGGACGTCCCACGATCTCGAGTAGAACGATCACGTTGTAGATGGGGATGATCGCCGCCCAACCTGGCTTTCCGGCTTTCTCGAAGATCCTCCAGAACACCCACACGAAGAACGCTAGGGCTCCGAGTTGAATGATCAGCCCGAAGAAGCTGACGTCACCTTGTTC
>CALJYC010000031.1 GCA_937984275.1 uncultured bacterium
CGCGTTGTTTCGTTGAGGTACATGTCGAACGACACCATGAACTCGAGCTCGTCGAGGGCCTCCTCGAAGAGCTTTCCGTTCGGTAGCGACAGAGCGCCGTTGCCGGCAATGCTCATCAGGCCTCGAATCTGACCCTCGCCAGGTGTCATGATCTCCTCGGCCAAGACGGACACAGGAAACTCCCCTGCAAACTCGGGTCGCCCGCTCACGCGACTGCGATAGCGATCCCAGCTTCCGCGCGCCCCATCGATGGTGTCGAGCGGGTCGATGGCCGGCAGCGGAAACGTCATCCCCCCGGGCTCGTCCATGTTGCCTGTGATGATGTTGATGACCATCATCAGCCAGTTGCAAAGGCCACCAAACTCCTGCATCGATAGACCAGTTCGGCCGTAGCAGATGGCCGACTTCGCGGTCGCCAGCTCCACGGCAATGCGCTCGATATCGGCTGCGGCGATGCCCGTCACGTCAGCGATCTGCTCGAGGTCGAACTCGCGCGCGATTGGCTCCATCTTGTCCCAGCCAACGATGTGGTCCGCGAGCCGTCCCGGCGTCGCGAGCCCCTTTTCGAAGATCACCTTGACTAGACCCATCAAGAAGAGGGCATCGGTCGACGGGCGAATGAAGTGATGCTCGGTGCAATGCTCCGCGGTCTCGGTTCGGCGTGGGTCGATCAGAACCACTTGTCCGCCGCGCGTCCGAATGGCGTCTAGCTTCTTGTAGACGTTGGCGCCGGTCGCCATCTGAGCACCGTTTGATATCTTCGGGTTGGTTCCGAGCATTAAGTAGTAGTCGGTGCGATCGAGGTTCGGGATCGTGGCCATGAATTGGTGGCCGAACATGAAGTACCAAACGAAATTGTGCGGCTGCTGATCGACCGTCGATGCCGTGTAGACGTTCTTGGTCCGCATCAACATCCGCGTCGGCATCACAGTGAGGAGCGCGCCGATATTGTGGGCGATGCTCCGCCCCGTGTAGCTCGCGATCGAGTCCAACCCATGGCGACGTTGAATGTCCGCCAAGCGAGTCGCGACCTCGTCGAACGCTTCTTCCCAACCGATCTCGTGCCACTCTCCATCGACCTTCTTGATCGGTTTTCGAAGGCGATCGGGATCGGTGTGCACGTCTTGTAGCCCGGAGGACTTTGGGCAGATGTTGCCCTTGCTAAGGACGTGGTCCTGGTCGCCTCGAATCGACAGGATTTCCACTCCTCGATAGTCGACCGCGATGCCGCACATCGTTTCGCAGAGGTGGCAGGTGCGGTAGTGCGTCTTGGCTTCCACGGCGTCTTGATTCACTGAGTCGCCCATTCCGCTTCAGCCTCCCACACGCCGAGCTCCCGCATCATGGGCCGCAGCGGTCCGCTGATCTCCTCGACATCGATGCCGAAGGTCTCAGGAGCGTGCGGGGCCTTGGGCTCTCGGTCGGCGGCGCGCTGACATGCTTCGTTTAGCTTCGCCGCGAATGCATCGGACAACGGAAGGCCGACCTCACCATAGACCCGCCGGACCGTTTCCTCGGGGGCGCGGACCAAGTCCTCGTACAGCACGATGGCATAGCGGTCGGCGGGTAGGCTCTTGAGCACCGCGTAGGCGTGCTGATAGTCACGGACGAACGAGTGCACGATCGCGGGCGTGTGCGCGAGGATGTCCTCTTCATGCACGCCAAGGCCTCGCCACGCGGTCTGAAGAAGGTTCACCACGCTCGGGATCGTCTCGAGTGGGTCCCGGAGGAGGTAGATGATCTTCGCGTCGGGAAACTCAACGGAAACACTCCGGATCTTTCCGACGAACGCCGGGTTCTTGCTGAGCAGAGTGCGGTCGGCGCCATGCACATAGAGCTGGGCCTCAACGCACTCGCGATAGAATTTCATCAAGCGCTCGCGCTCAGCTTCAGGCTGATCGTCAAGCATCACGAGGTACTGGAGCTCATCGAGGCACGGGAAAAGGACAGTGATGGTCGCCGATGCAAACGGCATGAGGAACAGGAACTCATCCTCCTCCGGCATGTTGAAACCGAACTTGTGGAGCTGCTGGACGGAGTCGAACTGACGCTGCTCCCAGTCTTCGATCGCCTTGGTCACGGTCGGGGCGACGCGGGTCAGCAAGTCGGCGACCCGGCGGGCCAGCTTCTTCTGCGTGATCGACGGAAGCGCGATCTCCCAGAAGCGGAAGTGCTCGAAGTGTTCATCATCGAGGCAGAGAAGGCGATGAAAAAATGTTGTGCCGCTTCGCGCAGCGCCAGTGATGAACACCGGTCGTGGAATCTCTGTTTTGGCAGCTTCGGGGTACAGCACGCGATCGAGCTGCTGAAACGCACTGTTGACGAACGACCAGCCCGCGAGCACCTGCAACGTCGTCAGGCGAATGGTGAACAGCCTCCGGTTCGGACGCCCGCTGACCGCGAGACGCATGATCCTCAGGTAGTTCCCAACGTTGAAGTTCATCAAAGCCCCGTTAGCTGCCCTGCTCTTCGTCCATCGCCTCCAGTGCATCTTCGGAGCGCCGCACGGCATGATTGAAGATTCCGCGAGCCATGAGCGCGATCTCGTCCTCGGCACGTGCTTCGAACACCTCGATCGCGCATTGTTGTGCATCTCTCGACTCCGGAGCGCCAAGGGCCGCCCATTCCGCCAAGTGGCAGGCAAGCGCTGGGTCGCTCTCCTTCAGCTCCCGCGCCCTCGCGGTCAGCTTGTCGACACCGCCAGCGAGCTGAACGATCTCGGCAGCTCGCTGTGGCATCGGCGCCGCCATGAGCTCCGACGAGTAACCGTTCCACCAGCCGCCGTACTTACGAATGACGTTTCGCGCGATGAACTCGGGACGATCGTAGAGCGGGTCGATGTACCAGTTCTTGGCGAGCTCGGGCGGGATCTCGATCGTTGCGAGAATTTCCTCGTGAATCTTCCCTGCGTTGAGGCCGGCCAGCGTCTGCTCGACGATGGCCCGTAGCGCAGCGGCCGTGTTGAGGCAGCGCTCGCGAATCACCTCGGCTCCCTGAACCAGCTTTCCATGCCCGGGGAGCAGCAAGTCGGCGCCGACGGAGGCGATGGCCTCGAGCGCATCGGCCCACTCTTCGGGGTAGCGCTGCACCTTTTGTGGGTTTCCGCAGTTCGGAAGGATCCCGGCAAGAAGGTCGCCACCACTGACGATGCTGCGGTCGGCGGCCCAGACCCAGGTGGCGTCATCCGTTTCACCCTTCGCGTGGAACAGCTCGAAACGCTCACCGCCCATATTCAACGTCAGTCGGTCCTGGTAGAGGGTGTCCGGCCAGGCAAACTCGTTCGCCTCGTGTGGCCAACTGATCTCGTCGGAGATTCCGAACTGCACGCTGTTGATGTGCGAGTTGAGCGGCGCGGTCTTCATGTACGTTCGAAAGCGCCGGGGCACGTTCTCGTGGGCAATGATCCGCGGCCGCTCTCCGGCATCGAGCCAGGGTTTGAGCCCGAATGCGTGGTCGAGATGCCCGTGCGTAAAGACGACGGTGTGGAGCGGCGCATCGGTCTCTTTGCGAATCAGCTCGTGCACCGTCTCGGCTGACTCGGCCGTGCCTGTATCGACCAGTAGCAGCCCAGCGTCGGTCTCGTACGCAGCCAAATTCACGTAGTCGGCGGTGATGAACCAGGTGCGCGGGGCGGCCTCTACCGCTTTGAACTCGCCGGTGAAGTAACGGTCGAAGAGATCACCTCCGACTGACTCGTTGATGTCGTCCGTGCTGTGGGGTCCTTCTCTCATTTGCTCTTCCTCTGACTAGGTGAAACCGCCGAAGAGCACGACCACCTGCAGCGCGCCGATCGCGGTGCCGATCACCCCCCCGGCTAGGATGAGCTTCCACTCGTCCTTCTGGAATACGGGGCGCAGGATCCCGCTGAACTGTGCCGCATCGAGTGCGCCCAGGTTCTCTTCGAGCTGCGCATGGATGTGACGGGACTGGTCCGCGAAGGTCTTGATCTGCTTGCTCTCGCTCATGTCGGCGTTGCGAACACGATCGAGCAGGTCGGCCTTGGCCTCTTCGAGCTTGTCCTTCGTTACGAGCATCGCCA
>CALJYC010000032.1 GCA_937984275.1 uncultured bacterium
GTCTTACGAGGAAACCGTCCAGCTATCGGACGGTCAACGGATTCATCTTCGTCCCATGCGGGCGTCGGATAAGCAGATCCTCCTCGACGGCTTTGAGCGTCTGTCGCCTGACTCGCGGTACGCGCGGTTCATGGCGCCAAAGGCTACGCTGACCGACCGTGAGCTTCGCTACCTCACCGAGCTCGATGGCGTCGACCACTTCGCGATCGGCGCCATCCGGCGGCATCTGGTGTCCAAGCCCGAGGGGGTGGGGAGCGCAAGGTTCGTTCGTTTGAGCGACCAACCGGACACCGCCGAGGCTGCCGTGACCGTCCTAGACGATTTTCAGGGCAAGGGGCTCGGATCGATCATGTTGCAGCGGTTGATCGAAGCCGCCTGGGAGCGGGACGTTCGCTGGTTTCGCAACGAGCTCCTGGCCGAGAACACCGCCTCGAGACGCATGATCGAATCCCTTAGTCCGGAAGTGACCTTTCGCCATTCGGGAGACGGCGCGATCGTCGCCACGCTGCCCGTCCCCGAGCCCGACCAAACTCCAACGGCTCCCGGTTTCTTCGTCGGGACGCCGGTGCACAAGCTCTTGTCGTACGCGGCCCGAGCCAAGGTTTCGGTTCGTCTCAGTATCACGCAGCCGCCCGAGCCGCCGCCCTAGGACACCTGCACCGGGAACATCATCGGGGCCCGCACCTCGAGCATGCGTTGTGCGTCGGTCAGCGTGCCGACGATGCGCAGTGCAAACGGGAAAGCGGTGCCGGGGCCGCGGCTCGTGATGAGGTTGCCGTCGGCCACCACCGGGTGCTCGCTGTACTCGCCCCAGTCCTCGACCATTTCCTTGACGCTCGGGTGACTGGTGAGCTGCCGGCCTTCGAAGACTCCGTGCGCCTCGAGCGCAATTGGGGCCGCGCAAATCGCCCCAACCAAGCGGCCGCTCTCTTCTTGGCGACGAAGGACGTCTCCGACCGTGGCAGACAGCGCCAATCGTTGGGCGCCTTCCCCACCGCCCGGGAGGACGACGATATCGAAGTCGCCGTCGACGCTGTCGAGCGCCACGTCCGGCGTGATGACGACGCCGCGGCTGCATCGAATCGGGTCGGTGCCGTCGACGCCAGCGACCGTCACGTCGATTCCGCCGCGACGCAGGACATCGATGCTGATGACGGTTTCCATTTCTTCGCTGCCCTGCGCGACCAGGACCAGCGCTGTCGGGTTGTCGCTCATTGCACACCCTGGCAGTTGCGAGACTTGTCGGATTTGCAGATCTCGGCGATTCGCTCACGAAGTGCGGCCTCGAGCTTGTTCACGCCCAGACTCTTCGCAAGGTCCATCGCCGCCGCCGCGCTTTTTCGGTCGACCACGAAGGCTTTCAGACCCAACAACGCGCCTACTCGCTGTCCGCTGGCGCAATGAAGGACCGCCGGCCGCACATCCTCCTCGCCGAGAGCCTTGCCCAGGGTCCGCGCGTTTTCCTCGGTGAGACCCGCAGCGCCTGCGACCGGGATCCTCACGAACTTCATTCCTAAGCGTTCAACGGTTGCTTGCTCGCCCTCATCGCCACGCTCGCTGTCCGGTCGAAGCGTGAGGACCGTTCGGTACCCGGCCTCCTGAATTGCCTTCAGCTGCTCGGGCGAGGGCTGGCCGCCGATGAGCAGCCCCGTCTTGGTGACCTGTGCATTCGGTATCGGAACCAGTGGAGGGGTTTCATCGATGTTCTTCGGGGCGTTGGGCTTCGCCGGTGACCGCTCGGCGGCCGCATGAGGCAGAGCGCCGAGCATGGCGCCCCCCAGAACGAAACAGACGACTGGGATTACACGATGCAACATGGGCTACCTCACACCTCGGCCGCTGTTGATCGCGCGCGCCGCGATGCGACCTGAATACACACAGCCCCCGAGGAATGTTCCCTCGAGCGCGCGCTTTCCATGCATCCCGCCTCCTCCGAAGCCGCAGGCCTCTCCAACCGCGAAGAGGTTGGGGATGGGGTTGCCTTGCTTGTCGAGGACCTTCGCATCGAGGTCGACTTGGATGCCCCCGAGGCTCTTGCGCGTCAGGACCTGCAGGCGGATCGCGATCAACGGCATGGCGTCCGGATCGAGGATGCGGGCCATGTTGCAAGTGCGCAGCCGGTCGCCGACGTACTGACGGACGTGCGCGATGCGGCGCAGTTGGTCGTCGTTTTGAAACTTGGTGCCCCGTTGGATGTTCTCGTCGTAGTCGGCGATTTCCCGTTCGAGTAGTCGGGCGTCGACATCCTTGGTGCCCGCCAGCCGATTCATCTTGTCGGCGAGCTCGGCCACGGTCTCGCCCGTGACGAAGTCCGGGCAGTGGTCGATGAACTCTTGGACCTGCTCTCCGTTGCCCTGCAGCAGCCGCACGATGAACGCGAGCAGCTTCTTGTCGCGAACGGCGGGGTTGAACTCGGCCCCCGAAACGGCGAACTCCTTGTTGGCAATTTTGCGGTTCATCACCTGCCAGGAGTACTTCTTTTCCTCGCGGCAAATGCGATCGACCAGTAAGAGGGTGTCGAAGGCGCCGACCAGTGGAGGGTCGACGAAGCGGCGGCCCTGGTAGTTGACCCAGAGCGGAGACTTCGCGGGAACCAGGCTCAGGCCGTGGTTGGGGAAGAGCGGCTCCCAGTGCCGGACGCCCGCTGCGTAGTTCCACATCTTTTCGAGGTGCGTGACGTTGGCGCCAAGCTCTTCAGCGCGGTCGAGCAGTTTGCCGTCGGCTTCGGGAATGGACCCGTTGAGCATCGACTCCGGTGGCTCGCCCCATTGGTCTCTCGGCCACACCTTGCGCACTTTGTCGTGGTCGCCTGCGATCCCGCCCGCGGCGATGACGACCGCGTCGCCCCGCGCTTCGAACGAGCCGCCACCGCTCGTGCCGTCGCAGCCAACGACTTGCCCTCTCTCTTGCGTGATGCCATCGACGCGGTGATCGAAGTGAAGTTGAAGCCGCCCGGCTTTTTCGTGCGCGTCGAGGCGCTCGATCAGCGGCAGAATGATGCCCTCGCCGGTGCCCCACACGATGTGGAAGCGCGGCACCGAGTTGCCCGGCACGAAGTACCCGCGCTCCGTCCAGCCGACCGCGCGGAAGATGCTCACGTCGCGTTCGGCAAGCCAACCGCGGACCTCTTCCGTGCAACGGTTGACATAGGCTTCCGCCCACCGGTACGGCCACACATCCGCTGGGTCCAGCTCGCCGTAGCGAACCCAGTCGCGCATCGCGAGGTCGACGGAGTCTTTGATGCCGCTTTTCCGTTGCTCCGGCGAGTCGACGAAAAACATCCCGCCAAAAGACCACAACGCGAGCCCGCCGAAGCGATCACGCGTGGCAGCGTCCAACATGACCACGCGTTTGCCCGCATCGAGCAGCTCGAGCGCAGTCACCATTCCCGCGAGGCCACCGCCAATGACGACGACCTCGGCTTCATACGTGCTCTTCCTAGCCATGGAGAGGGGTGAGGATAGCAGGTAGGCGCTCGCGTGGGGGCGGCGGGGCGGGGATGAGGGGCCCGTACTCCCCAAATGCGGCTCCTTTGGTCACCGTAAGGGACGGTGGCCGCGCCGGTGGCCGTGTCACTGTCAGGGCCAGCGTCACATGGCAATGCCTAGAAAGAGGAACAGGTGTCTGGCTCCGTTGTACAGCTCTTGTCCTGGTCGCAGACGCCAATTCTGAAGCTCACGGTGCTGGATGAGTTTCCGTCGTCGTCTACTACGACGACCGTTCCTGCGTACGGGGCGGCGTTCGGGCAGACGACCGTCGAAGTGACGTCGTCGATCTCACCCCTGCACCCGGTTACAGAGCCGTCGTAGGTGAGGTCTTGTGCCGGTGTCTCGGGATCATTCGCCGTGACCGTGATCGTGTAGTCCGATTCCACGCCCACTGTGCAATTCGCTTCGGTATCCCACTCAAGCATCGTAATCACCGGTGACTGTCCGCTTCCGCCCGAGCCACCTCCACCCGAGCCGCTATCACCGCCACACCCGACCAGCGCGAGTGCCCCACCCAAGATCGATGCCATGAAAAATCGCATGCCCATTCCTCCTCGCATACCCAATCCTGTTAGTCCCCGCCAGCGGCATTGTTACCATGCACCCGAGCCAACCCACGGCTATCCGCAGCCCGGATTGCGAAACGGGATCCCGAAGGATCCCGTTTCATGGTTGATAAAGGGGACTGTCCCCTTTTTTGACGAGTGGTTCGCCCCGGCTAGAGGCACTCATCTATGCCGGCTGCATGGGGGCAGTGGGTTCCCCGGTCGCTGCCCGCCAGGCCCAGATGGGTCGTGTAGCACGCCGACTGGCCGGAGGTGTCGAAGCCATTGAGGCACGCCGCCTCATCCTCCCATCGGCCGACGCCGCCAAACGTGCAGACGCTTTCGTAGTCATTGCAAAAAGCGATCGCCGCGGCCGAGGCACCAATGCCGCCGGCGCCGCCACCGCCGTCCAGGCCGCCGCCGCCGGCCGCGCCGCCTTCGCCACCGGAGCCCGCTGAGCCACCGTCGCCGCCGGACCCTGCCGAGCCACTGCTGCTGCTGTCACAACCAAGAATCCCGAGCGCTCCGCTTAGCATTAGAATCACAAGAATTCGCATGTCCACCCTCCCATTGCCGGGGCCCACTGCACCCAACAGCGCAAGATCTATCACGGGCAACCGGCGATGTCTTCTTCGCCTGAGCCACGAGGGTTGCGCGAGGACCCTAGGCTTGTACGGTCGGGGGCGGAGGGCGAATGCGCGATCTCGAGGGGAAAGTTGCGGTTGTTACAGGCGCCGGGCACGGCATCGTCGCTCGCGTCTTCAAGCGGATCTCCCCCGAATAGTTGTGGAGAGCATTCGACGCGAGCGCTTCGGAGACTTTTCGGTTCTCCACCGCGAAGCAAGCGGGGAGGGGCGTGTCGCGGTGCATTTCGCGCACGCTACCGGATTCAACGCGGAGACGTACCGAGAGCTCCTCTCCGCCTTAGATCCGTCGCTCGACGTGTACGCCATGGACGCGCGCGGTCACGGGATGTCCGAGGCGACCGCAGATCCCAAGAAGCTTCGTTCCTGGGTGCAGTACCGGAAAGACTTGGAGGCGTTCGTCGACACGCTTTCGCGGCCAACTGTCCTCGCCGGCCATTCGATGGGCGCGACGGTGAGCATGGAGCTTGCTGCAGCCCGGCCGGACTTGGTTCAGGGGCTGGTGCTCATCGATCCTGTCATCGTCCCGCCGCGCCACATTCCTATGTTGGCGGTGGCCCGCACGTTCGGCCTGGCCGGGCGCCTGATCCCGATCTCCCAAGCAGCGGCGCGGCGGCGCATGGAGTTCCCTTCCAGACAAGCCGCGGTCGAGAACTACGTGGGGAAGGGACCGTTCCGCACGTGGCCTCGCGAATGGATCGAGGCGTACGTAGAGGGCGGGACGGTCGACACCGAGCACGGGACCGTCCGGCTCAGCTGTGATCGCGTTTGGGAGAGCGCGTCTTTCTCCTCGGCGAGCATCAACCCATACAGGGACCTCAAGAAGCTTCAATGCCCCATCACGTTGATTGCCCGTGAGCACGACGGCCCGCCGTTCACCAGGGCGTCCCGAGACGCGTTCATGGAGTGCCAACCCGGTACGCGCCTTCTGATCCTCGAGGAGGCTACGCACTTCATGACGATGGAGCATCCGGAGATCGCGCGCGCGGAAATCGAGCGCATGGCCCAAACCGCTCGCTCAGAGCTCGGATAGCTCGCGCTCGAACCCTCCGGACAAGATCGGAAAGCGACACCAGGTTTTCGGGTCGAGGTTCTTGTCGTCGACATGGAATGACGGGGCGTATCGCTCCCGTTTCCACTGGTTGCGTGACCAGAGTTGGAAGAAGCGCTTGACCCACGCGCGGAGGGTTGCCCCGTCGTACTCCGAGAACTCACTCTTTAGAATCTCCAGGCAATCTGCGGGCGGGAGCTTGTCTCCGATAGCCAGCCGCTCGATGACATCGAGCACCGGGTAGGGCATCAGGTCGCCTTCATCGGTTTGGTCGCTGCCCTTGGGACGGAGCTCTGCAGTGGGAGTCTGTGCGTTGACCGCGTGGAGGGCGGCAATCGGCTGCATGCCCTCGGGGCCTTGGGTCTCGAGCCAGTGAAGCCAGTGACGGAGGAAGGCTTTGTCGATGCCCGCGATCGGGCTCAGTCCACCGCAGGTATCACCGTCCATCGTTGCGTAGCCGACGGCCGCCTCGGAGCGATTGCTCGTCGAAAGGAGCAGCGCCCCGCGCATGTTGGCCAGCATCCACACGCTTGGACCGCGCGCGCGGGCTTGGATGTTTTGGAGGGTGATGTCGTCCTGTTCCCACGTCAGCGGCCGTCCGACGGCGTCGGAAATCAAACCCTCGTAGGACTCGACGATGTGTTGCACGTCGAGCACGTAGAAGGTCGCGCCCAGCGCCTCGGCTACGGCGGTGGCTGCGTTGCGGGTGACGTCGCTGCTGTTGTCGGTCGGCTGGTACGCGCAGCAGAGGAGCTTTCCGACCCATTCACGCGCGCTCGGTTCCGGATCGAGGCCAAGCTTTTCGGCGAACACCTTGGCGCCGAGCTTTTCGAGTGCCCGGTCGACCATCAAGGAAACCAGGCAGGCCGCCGCGGCGGAGTCTGCGCCGCCGCTGATACTCAGGACGAACCCACGCGAATGGCTTTTTCGGAGATAGTCGAAGAGCGCCAGCGTGAGCGCGCGCATGAACTCCTCTTCTTTGTGCTGTTTGCTCGCCTCCCACGGCGCAGCGGTTGGTTCGGTTCGCTCCATGGTGGCGCGGGGAAACTCGAACTCGTCGCTGATTCGCTTGGCCCCCGGGTCGGTGCTGTCGGCCCGAAAGCTGGTGGTTCGAACCTGCTCGGTCCGGGAGGCCTCGACGTCGACGACAGCCGTCGTGAGCACCGAGTCATCGAACGTGAGCCGCGGCGATTGGGCAAGGAGCTTGCCATTTTGCGCGATGTAACAGCCCCCATCGTAGATGACGCGGCCGGCCTCGTTGCCGAGCAGGTTCGCGTAGAGATACGTCACGGCCATCGAGCGTGACCCCTCCAGCACCAAACGCTCGCGCACCGCGTGCTTGCCGAACGCGAAGTGACTCGCGCTTGGGTTGACGATGATGTCCATTGCATGGCCGTCGTGCGCCCCTCGCCGTTGGGCGACCCAGGCGTCCTCGCAGATCTCGAAGCCGACCCGCACGCCGGAAAAGTCGAAGAACACATCGCCGAACGGATAGCTCTGCCCGTCGCGCTCGAGCTGTACGACTTGATGGTTCGGCCATGACTTGAACCAGCGGGGTTCATAGTGAAGCCCTTCGCCAGCGAGGTGCTCTTTGGCCGCAAAGCCTGCGATGCGACCGTCGGCGACGACGCACGCGGTGTTGTACAGACCGCCCCTACGCCGCACCGGCATCCCAATGCTCACAACCATGCCCTTGGTTTGCGGCAGAAGCTCGATCAACATCGCCCACGCCCGCTTCGCGACATCCGGCCCAAGGAACGCATCCTCGCAGCCGTAGCCGGTCGTGCAGAGCTCGGGAAGCACGAGCAACGCCACCTCGTCGGCATGTGCCTGCCGAAGCACCGCTTCGATGCGCCGTTGGTTGCCGACCCAATCGAGAGGCGTCTGATTCAACGACGCGGTCGCGACCTTAATGGGGATCATGTCTGATCTCTAGCACCGCTCGGCCGCGGACAGGCTCATTGAGGATTGACTGCCGGCTCGTCCGAGCGTATGGTGATTTCACATAACGTCAGTTTCTGCAAAGTCGAGTAATGTATGGACTTTCGCCAAG
>CALJYC010000033.1 GCA_937984275.1 uncultured bacterium
TGCAGCCAACCGATACGGCCTCGATCCAAACCTCCTGCTCGCGGTCATGCGAGTCGAGAGCGCCTATCAGAAGCACATCGTGTCGTACGCGGGCGCAGTCGGACTCATGCAGATTATGCCACGCACCGGACAGCTGATCGCACACGCGCTTGGTCATGACGACTTCACGCCTGCCGATCTCCTCGACCCACGGCTCAATCTCGAGTTCGCGGCCTGGTACCTAACCTCCTTGATTCATCGCTTCGATGGTCGGCTGCCGTTGGCCATCGCCGCGTACAACGGCGGTCCGCACAACGTTCGGCGCTGGATTCAGGAGAGCCCCGTCGAGGCGCCGGTCGATGTCCTATTGGAGCGGATTCCGTTTACACAGACGCACCGATACGTTCGCAAAGTGTTGACGCACTACGAGGCGTACCGGCAACAGCGCGAGCTGCCGATGCCTCAGCTCTCCCTCCAGCTTCCGGCCCAACGTGTCGACCCGCTTGCCTTCTAGGGGGAAGGACGATGTCTGAAACAGTCGATGCGGTCGTGATCGGGGCCGGCGTGGTGGGACTCGCCTGCGCGTATGAGCTCACCAAGCGGCTAGACACCGTCGTGGTCATCGAGCGAGAAGTCGGACCTGGGCGCGAGATCTCGAGCCGGAACAGCGGCGTGGTTCACGCGGGGATCTACTACCCGAGCGATTCCCTCAAGACGAAGCTGTGCATCGAGGGCAACCGGCGTCTCTACGAATGGTGTGAAACGCACGAGGTCCCGCACCAGCACACGGGCAAGCTGATCGTCGCCACGAGCACCGAGGACGAACAGCGTCTTCGCACGATTGCTCGCCACGCCAAAGAAGTTGGCGCCGGAGAGCTTCGGCTCATGACCGGGCGCGAAGCGATGGAGCAAGAGCCCGAGCTTCGCTGCGCGCTTGCGCTGCACTCCCCAACATCGGGCGTCGTCGATGTGCACGAGTTCATCGCGAGTCTCGTGCATGAGATCAAAGAGGCGGACGGCATGGTCGTGTACCACACCGAAGTCGACGAGATCCGAAAGTCCGCGAACGGCTGGGTCGTGCAGACCACCGACACGACCGGAAGCCAGATGGAGCTGCACGCGCAGCGGATCGTAAACGCCGCGGGCCTCTCTGCGCTCGACGTGGCCGCGAAATCTGGGCTGCCGGCCACGCAACGGCCCTGGCGCCTCTATCCGTGCAAGGGCTCGTACTTCGCGCTGGGCGCGGGGGCGCCACCGACTCGAAACAGCTTGATCTACCCACTCCCCGCGGGAGGCGGCCTCGGCGTTCACATCACCGCAGACATCTCCGGAGCACGACGTGCGGGCCCAGACGCCGAGTTCGTCGATACGATTGACTACTCGGTCGACGAATCCCGAGTCGCGCGTTTTGCCGACGCGGTCGCCCGTTACCTCCCCGCGATCCGGCCGGAGCACTTGACGCCGGACTACAGTGGGATTCGGCCGAAGCTCGTGGGACCCGAGGGCGGATTTGCAGACTTCGTCATCGCCAACCCGACGTCACAGCCAGGGGTGGTCCACCTGATTGGCATCGAATCTCCAGGACTTACGGCCGCTCTTGCCATTGGCGCACGCGTGTCCGATGTGATGGGTTAGGGGTTGCGCGCCCGCCCGCGGCTATGCATAACCCCGGCCTCAAAAGGAGTGCCATGAGCCATCGAGTCTTGATCATCGGGAGCGGACCCGCAGCCCACACCGCAGCGATTTACGCGGCACGTGCTGAGCTGAGCCCCGTGCTTTTCGAAGGTTTCATGGCGGGCGGCATCGCCGCCGGCGGCCAGCTGACCACCACGACGGATGTCGAAAACTTCCCGGGCTTCCCGGAGGGCATCATGGGCCCCGATCTGACCGATCGCTTTCGCGCGCAGTCGCAACGATTCGGGACGACGATCCATACGGAGACCGTCAACGAAATCGATCTCTCGAGCCGCCCCTTCCGCTTCAAGGCCGACGCGCAGGAAGGCAGCGCCGACTCGGTCATCATCGCGACGGGCGCGACTGCCAAGCGTCTCGACATTCCTGGCGCCAACGACGGAGAGCTCTGGCAGAAGGGCATCTCGGCCTGTGCGGTGTGCGACGGTGCGTTGCCGGCCTTCCGAGATCAGCCCCTCGTGGTGATCGGCGGCGGCGACTCCGCGGTCGAGGAGGCTTCGTTCCTCACGAAGTATGGTTCGACGGTGTACATCGTGCACCGCCGCGATGAGCTCCGCGCCTCGAAGATCATGCAGCAGCGCGCGATCGACAACCCGAAGATCGAGATGCTCTGGTCGCACGTCGTCACCCAGGCCAAGGGCGCCGACTTCCTCGAAGCTGTTCGCGTCAGGGACCTCAAAACAGACGAAGAGCGCGATATCCCAGTGGCGGGCCTGTTCTTTGCGATCGGCCACACGCCGAACACCGCGTTCTTGGGCGGCCAAATCGACACCGACGAGCAGGGCTACATCGTCACGAAGCCCGATTCGACGCAGACCAACATTCCCGGGGTGTTCGCTGCGGGCGACGTGCAGGACAAGAAGTGGCGGCAGGCGATCACCGCCGCCGGCTCCGGCTGCATGGCTGCCCTCGAAGCCGAGCACTTCCTAGCCGACAACCCGTAGCTAGGCGATAGTGTGGGGGCGGTGGGGCGGGACAAACTGCCGCCGCAGGCGTCCAGAAGGAGCGCGATCACTGGGTGAAGCCGGCGCCGTTACCGTTGCCGTTCTTGCGCTCGCGGCGCTCCCGCTTGCGCCGCACGGCATCCGCTCGGCGCTCCTTGGTCTTGGTCGAGGGCACTCGCCCCGGACGCGCGGGCTGCTCTTGGTGGTGTTCGTCGAAGGCACCCGGCTGAGTGCCGAGCTCGAAGAAGGCTACCTCGCGCTTGGCGCGCTCACCTACCCGTAGCGGAACGATCGCAGCCCCTACCCCGGCGCCCACGTAAACCGCGCCCTTCGGGTCCTCGGTGGCGCGGGACCCGTAGAGCCCGTGAATGTACTTATGCCCTGCAAGCTTCCCGACGGAAAGCTCGTGAAGGCGCGCGACGGTGACCTGGCCCGCATGCGTGTGACCCGAGAACACGAGTGGAACCCCAGCCTCCCAGAGAGCGTCGGCTTCCTCGGCGATGTGCGAAAGCCCAATCACCGGCAGGTCGGAGCGCAGCCCCTTCAGTGCGTCGCGGCGGTCGGCATGCCCCGTGTATGCGTCGTCGAGGCCGACGACTTGTAACCGTTGGCTCCCAATGGTGATCGTGGTGTGCGCGTTGTCGAGCACCTCTGCGCCGCCGCGCCGGAGCGCCTGTCGCACCGGCTCCGCCCCCGCCCAATGGTCGTGGTTCCCGAGGACCGTGAACACCGGCGCGTCGATCTGACTGATCACGTCGGTGAGGTCGTCGAGGTACACTTGACTGTGGCAGACGAAGTCACCGCTGATGACGACGATGTCGGGCTTGCCCGCGTTGGTCATCGAGACCGCGTCGTACTGAACCTCCATCGGCGTGACGCGACCGACGTGCAAGTCGGTCAAGTGCCCTACTCGTACCCCTTCGAGGTGTTCGAGAAAGCACTCCGGCCCCGCAAACCGGCGAATGCGAAACCGGCGCGACGTATCGTGCCAGGGGTCCCGCTCACGCAAAAGCGTCTTGCGAAACTTCCGGAGCCCTTCGATGGTGGCGGATCGGCCCATGTCTAAACCAATGTAGTCATTGCGCTCAATGCCCGCACGAACCTGGCGGCGGGCGCTTTCGCGTCAATCTCGAGACGGGCACGTCTGGGCCCTGAGAACGGCGCTGGGTCTTTTTTCGGCGGAACCGCCAGAGCACGTAAGCGCCGGCGGCTGCGACGAGCAACCCTGCCATGATTTGCTGCCACGGCATACCCAAACCTATCGGAATCCTTATCCGAAACCCAGAAGCTGACCGCCCTGATAAACCGCGAGGGAGGCCATGTATGCGAGGACGGTCATGTAAGAGAAAAGGAACACCGGCCACTTCCAAGACCCGGATTCCCTTCTGACTACCGCGATTGTGCTCATGCACTGACAAGCGAGCAAGAAGAAGATCATCAGTGAAATGCCGCTGAGCGGCGTCATCACGGGGGTCCCATCTGCATGGCGCGCGTCCCGGAGAGCTTGGCGCAGCGGCTTGTTCTCCTCGTCGGCCTCGCCAATGCCGAAGACCACGCCAAGCGTCGAGATGAACACCTCACGCGCCGCAAACGCACCGATGATCCCAACCCCGATCTGCCAGTCGAAGCCGATGGGCCGGATCGCCGGCTCGATGGCATGACCGAACCTTCCACCGAAGCTGTTGCCGAGCTGCTCGGCTGCTTCTTGCGAGTCGAGAGATCGGAGGGCCTCGGCCTTTTCCACCTCCGACGCCGCCATCTGCTCCGCGCGCACGCGTTCGGCGGCGTAGTGCTCGGCCACGTCCGCGGATTTCGGAAAAGAAAGTAGCGCCCAGAGGAGGATGGTCATTGCCAAGATGATCGTCCCCGCATCGACGAGAAAGATCCGCAACCGGCGCCAGGCGTTGAGCCACAGGATTGGCGCCGAAGGCCAACGGTACGGCGGCATCTCGAGCACAAACGTCGGCGCAGGACCGGGAAGCACGGTGCGGCGAATGACGGCGGCTGCCGCCAGCGTGACGAGCACCGACAATGTGTACATCGAGAACAGCGCGACTGCCCCTGCGCTGAACCAGCCGAGCGACTGCCCCGCGAAGACGGTGCCGACCACCAAGATGTAGACAGGGAGACGCGCACTGCACGACATCAAGGGAAGAGCCAACATCGTCACCAAACGGTCGCGGCGGCGTTCGATCGTGCGCGTGGCCATGACGGCAGGAACCGCGCAGGCAAACCCGGACAACAGGGGGACAAATGCCTTTCCATGCAGCCCCACCCCTTTCATCACCCGGTCGATCACGAACGCGACGCGCGCGAGGTACCCCGAATCCTCGAGGAACCCGATGAAGAGGAAGAGCATCAGAATCTGGGGGGCAAACACGATGACGTTGCCAACGCCGGCAATGATTCCCTCCACGACCAAGTCCTGGAGCACCCCCGGGGGGAGAATCGCGGCGGCCTGTGCCTGCATGAATCCAGTCAAACTCTCGATCGCGCCGATCAAAGGTTCGGCCCCCGCGAAGAGCGCCTCGAAGATCCCAAACATCACGACGGCAAACACAACCAGCCCCACGATCGGGTGAGTCAGCACGCGATCGATGCGCTCGCTCCATGAGGGCCCAGGCTCCTCCGCAGAACACGCCTGGCTCAAGGCGTCGTCGAGCCAGGCGTAGCGTGAGGAGATGATCTCCAGATCGACATCCCGGCCCCGGGCGTCGGCATCCTCGCGAATGTCATGGACGGCACGCCGCACATCGTCGGGGACCCCACGAAGGCTGTCATCACCTAGAGAAAGGAGGCACCAAAGCGCAAACACGCGCAACTGGCTTCGGGGGGTCTCGGAACGCCATTGGGCGACGACTGGAATGAGCTTCGCCAGATCGGCTTCGAGCTCGACTGGGTACGTGACCGTTGCCCCTTGCGAGCCGCGGGCTGGCTCTAGCGCCTCGTCGAGCGCGACGAGCAGAGCATCCAAGCCGCGCCGCTTGGTGGCGACCACGGGAATGAAGGGCGCGCCAAAGAGCTCTGACAGCCGTTCGGTATCGATGCGAAGCCCAAGGCGCTCCGCGGCGTCCATCATGTTGAGCGCTACGACGACCGAGACACCGGACTCGATCAGCTGCAAAGCCAGGTAGAGGCCTCGCTGCAAGGTCGTCGCGTCCACGACGCAGACCACTGCCTTTGTATCCCCCTCGGTAAGGGCGTTGACCGCGAGCTGCTCTTCGGGGGAGCTCGCGGTCAGGCTGTACATCCCGGGCACGTCGACCAGCTCGATGTCCTGCGTACCGCGCCGCAAGCGTGCGCTGCTCCGGTCGACCGTCACGCCCGGATAGTTCCCAACGTGGGCGCTTCCGCCGGACAGAGCGTTGAACAGGGTGCTCTTTCCGCAGTTGGGATTCCCCGCGATCAGCACCTGCGGGAGCGGCGCGCGGCCGCTCACACCGTGTCCTCGGGGCTCACGACGATCTTGGCCGCCTCCGCGCGACGCAGCGACAAAGAATAGTTGCGGACCCGGAGCTCGATCGGATCGCCGAGGGGCGCCACGCGGACCACTCGAACCCGGGTCCCCGGGAGAAGCCCCATCTCCATCAAGCGCCGTGATAGACGGCGCTCACAGTCGATCGACGCGATTGCCGCGTGTTGCCCGAGCGGCAGATCGGCGAGGGAGGGCCTCATCTGCTACTGATAATGAATTTCTTTTTCGCTCGCAACCGCTTGGAATTTTGAGGCAAGGTGCCTATAGAAGCGGCCTACTCGTGCCTCAGAAGGAGAATCATGGCCACCACCGCCCTCAAGGGAACCCCGGTTCAGACCAATAGCGAACTGCCCGCCCCCGGCAGCAACGCCCCGGACTTCCTCCTCGTCGGAGTCGACCTCAGCGAACAAACGCTCGGCAGCTTCGAAGGAAAGAAGAAGATCCTGACGATCAATCCGAGCTACGACACGCCAGTCTGCCAAGCCACGGCGCGCGCCTTCAACGAACGCGCTGCAGGCCTCGAGGACGTCGTCGTGCTCGTGATCAGCCCCGACCTTCCGTTCGCGCAAAAGCGTTTCTGCGTCGCCGAGGGCCTCGAAGGTGTCGTTCCGCTGTCGACCTTCCGCGGGAGCTTCCTCGACGACTACGGTGTCAAGATGGTCGACGGCGCCATGAAAGACCTCGCCGCCCGCGCGATCGTCGTCGTCGATGAGAACAACAAGGTCGTCCACACGGAGCTCGTCGCGGACATCGTCCAAGAGCCCGACTACGACGCAGCCATCGCTGCGGTCAGCTAAGACAGCAAGCGTTGCGCTTCGGCGACGACGCGTTCAACCGTGATGCCGTATTTCTCGTAGAGCACCTTGTACGGTGCTGATGCACCGAACCGATCGATGGTGACGAACGCGGCGTCGTTGCCGACCCAACGGTCCCATCCTTGGCGAATGCCGGCCTCGACGACGACCTTGGCCGCGATGCCGCGTGGAAGGACCTCTTGCTGGTAGCTTTCGTCTTGCTGTTCGAAGAGCTCCCAGCACGGCATGCTGACCACGCGCACCGCTGCGCCCTCCTGCTCGAGCACATCTGCCGCGGCAACCGCGATCTCGACCTCGCTACCGGTGGCCACGAGGATCACGTCGGGACCGCCCCCGCCCGCCTCGCGCAGGGTGTACGCCCCGCGCGCCGCCTTTTCAGCACTCGCAACCGCACTCCGATCGAACACCGGCACGTTCTGCCGCGTCAACGCCAGCGCAGCGGGCCCGTCCCAGCGCAGGGCCGCCTTCCAGCACTCGCGAACCTCGTTTGCGTCCGCAGGCCTGAAGACTGCAAGCCCCGGAATCGCACGCAGTGCGGCGAGGTGCTCCACGGGCTGGTGCGTCGGGCCGTCTTCGCCGAGCCCGATGCTGTCGTGCGTGTAGATGTAGCGGGTGTGGAGCTTCATCAGTGCGGCGAGGCGGACGGAAGGCCGCATGTAGTCGCTAAACACGAGGAAGGTCGCGCCGAAAGGAATCACGCCGCCATGAAGCGCCATGCCGTTCATCGCCGCACCCATCCCGTGCTCCCGAATGCCCCAATCCATGTTCCGCGGGATCCCCTCAGCCCCGGGCAAGAAGCCGGCCAGGCCCTTCAGGTGGCTGTTGTTCGAGCCCGCAAGATCGGCAGAGCCACCGACCAGCCCGCCGATATTTGCGGCCAATGCGTTGAGCACAGCGCCGCTCGCCTTTCGCGTCGCGGTGCCCTTGGGGTCGGCCTCGAAAATCGGTAGGTCCGCGTCCCAACCCGCGGGCAGCTCGCCGGCCATCGCATCATCGAGCTCACTGGCGGCCTCCGGGAACTCTGCCCGATATGCCGCAAGACGCTCCTGCCATGCGGCGTGGCTCGTTGCGCCGCGCTCGCGAATCGCCTCCGCTGCTTCGGCAAGCTCGTCGGGGACGAAGAACGGCTCGGTCGGCCACTCCATGATTTGCTTGGTCGCGATGATCTCGTCCTCACCGAGCGGAGCACCATGCGCACCCGAGGTGTCCCGCTTGTTCGGCGCAGGATCGCCGATGATCGTGCGCACGCGGATGAAGCTCGGCCGGTCGTCCGCGACCGCCGCGTTGGCTGCACCGATCAGCGCGGCCAAGTCGCTGCCATCGTCAACGCTTTCCGTGTGCCAGCCATACGAGGCGAAACGCGCCAGGACATCCTCGCTGAAAGTCAGGTCCGTCCTACCGTCGATCGTGATCTCGTTGTCGTCCCAAAACACAGTGAGCTTGCCAAGCTTCAAGTGACCGGCGATCGACGCGGCCTCGGACGCCACGCCTTCCATGATGTCGCCATCCGACGCGACGACCCAAGTGCGATGGTCGAAGACCGTGTGCCCCGCCTTGTTGAAGCGTGCGGCCAAGTGCCGCTCCGCCATTGCCATACCGACGCCGTTGCCGATGCCCTGCCCCAGCGGGCCGGTCGTGGTCTCGACACCCGGAGTGAGGTGGGACTCTGGATGGCCCGGGGTGAGGCTTCCCCACTGCCGGAAGTTGCGAATGTCGTCCAGGGAGACGGCATAGCCGCTCAGGTGGAGCAGCGCGTACTGCAGCATCGACGCATGGCCGCACGACAAGACGAACCGATCGCGGTCGGGCCAATCCGGATTGGCCGGATCGTGCCGGCGCAGCTCCGAAAAGAGCGCCCAGCCGAGCGGCGCGAGGGCCATGGGCGTGCCGGGGTGGCCCGAGTTGGCGGCTTGGACCGCGTCCATGCTCAGGCCACGAATCGTCTTGATGGCGAGCTCGTCGAGCTTCGCGGGGTTCCCCATGGTC
>CALJYC010000034.1 GCA_937984275.1 uncultured bacterium
GCTCACCCACCCCGGAGCGTGTCATGGCCAAAGCAGTTACCAAGAAGATCGCAAGAAAGAGCCCCGCCAAGAAGCGGACGGTGAAGAAGTCGCCGCCCAAGAAGAAGGCGGTGAAGAGGGCGGCGAAGAAGCGCACGACGAAAAAGGCGGCGCCGAAGAAAGCAGCCAAGAAACGCACGGTCAAAAAGGCACCGCCGAAGAAGTCTGCCAAGAAGCGTACAACCAAGAAGACTGTAAAGAAGGCGGCGAAGAAGCGTACCAGCAAGAAGGCTGCGCTGAAGAAGAGGGCCAAGAAGACCACCGCTCGCATCAAGAAGAAGATCACCAAGACCGCGCAACAAGCCGAACGGGAAATGGAGGCTTTGGCGAAGCTCCCAGTGTTGGAACCCAATGGTCAGCTGGCAGACGCCAAAGAGCGCTTGAAGGCGGAACGGAAGAGACACGCCGCCAAGAAGAAGAAGCAGAACAGAAAGAGGAAGGCGAAGAAGAAGAAGTGAGCAACCCTGGCACTAACCTCGGGGAGAAAGAACGAGGCAACGAGAAGCTCTACGCCGCAACCGAGGCGGTCGAGCGCCTGAATGAAGTTGCACCGGCAAATGTGACACACGCGCCCCTACTACCAATGTTGAGGTTGATCCAGGACTTCTGCGCACTGAATTCTTCCCTGCACACGGCCAACTACGCCGGAAGTTAATTCTTGAACCATCCAAGCATCTTCGTGCTCAGCTGGGATTCGGTAAGGGGCTTCAAAGCCGAGCGCCCGAGCGGGCCTGAAGCCGAATTTGGGATAGTAGTTTGGATGACCGAGCACGAACACTAGCTCGACTCCTGAAGCTGCAAGTTGCTTCAAGCCCTCGTGGACTAATGCCCCACCAACGCCCGCACTTTGATGCTCCGGCAGTACTGCCAGTGGTGCCAAGATTTGAGCAACAACCGGTTGCTCCGAACCTTGCACTCTTACGGTAGTGAACAGGACGTGCGCCACAACTCGTCCGTCGATTTCTGCTGCCAATGAAAGCAAGGGCATTGCCGTTTCATCCCCCAATAACCCACAGACCAAATCTACGATTTCTTGGCCCTGATCTTGGCCGAAAGCTTCCCTGTGGACATCGCAAGTTGCTGCGAGATCTGAGTCTTTTGTGCGCCTGATATTCACCATGTGCTTGTGCTTCTCGCGATCCCTTTCTCAGTCTGGATTGACGGCAGCGGCAATCGGGGGGGCTAAGGTGTTGGGGCCGACCAAGGAGATATCATGACAAGGCCAATCTGGTGGTCGGCCATGTCCATGGTGGAAAGCTCGATGTCAATAATCTTCTTGGCAACGTCCTGGCCTCGATTCGATCGAACCCAGTTGTGCCCACCCCGAACGGTCCGTCCGATGTGAAAGCGGCCTCGACTACACCGCTGCGCCATTGAGCGTCGTGGGGCACCTCCATGACGTAGTCGATATCCAATCAGGGCCGTATCAAAGCTCATGAGGCCGTGCGGCCTGTAGCCACGTTCAGACTACTTCTCGAGCAGGACAAGCCAATAAGAAGAGTCGTCCTTGGTCCCCGAGCCGGGCGTCACCATCTTGGATGACCATCCGTCTTTGAGAAGCTGCGGCAAGGCATGCTGGTCATCTTTGCCGGAGGTGAAATCGCCGTCATCGGGATCGCCGCCGAGCACCCAAGACTCGCCGTTATCTGAAACCACTACAAAACGCTGTGCCATGCCGGCTGCATATGCGACCGCCTCCGCGCCTGCAAGTGAAGCTAGCCGGAACCCGAGGCAGACGGCGGCCCTCTGTCAGAGACGGCCAGCGTGCGGTGTCGACGAAGCGCGCCCTCGTGCCCGACGGCCTGAGGATCCTTCCGGAGCCGATGCGCACGCCTCGAGCGGCTTCGCGGAGAGCTCGAGCACACCTCGGCCGGAGAACACAGGGTCGATGAACATCGCCCCGGAATCGGGTCCTCCCCAGGTGCCGCAGCGGTGTAGCTCGCCTCCGATTCGAAGGATTCGTACGAGGTTGCGGCCCCTGAAGTCGAGACGAATCGCCCCTTCGCTGAGGTCATCGGCGACGCTCAATGTGGCGGACTCCGATATCGCCGGCTTGTGCAAGGTCAGCGACCCGCCGCGTACGGTCACGTCGCCCACGCCTAGGCCCGTCGAGGAGGTGACGATCAGATCTGCAGACTGCACTGTCACTCCCCCGGAGAAATCGTTGTTCCCGTTCAGGATCAGTCGTCCGCTGCCGAGACGAAGACCGCCCTCTCCGCTGAGGTGGATCGGCGCGTCCCCGTAGGAGACACCGGCGAACTCGGAGGGAGAGTTGTCGAAGACCCTGACCAAGAGAGCGCCGCCATCGTCCAGAATCACCTCATCGAGAGCGATGCGCCCGTGCAGGCGAGCGGCTCGCGCCAGCACCGGGCGATACTTCTGCTGAGGGCCGAGGCGCCGCTGGAGCACGCGCCCCTCTTTACTCAAGGCGAACCAAATCGTGCCCCTGCCAACACCGCCGGGCTTGGCTCGGGAGTGAGGAGGAACCTTCGGTAAGGCGTAGCGACCGTCGTCGTTCTTGCGCGAATCGGGGTCGAAGTGAAGAGTCGCGCTCGAGTCGACGACCGGTACCGCGATGACCTTTGCGGCGTCCGCGGCGAGGGTCCCGCGACCGTCGTAGTTGGCCGTGTCGGCATCCACCAGGCTTGGCCGACCCGCAACGATGAAGACGTGGCCGGTGTCGCGGGGCTTCGGGCGGCTGTCATCGGACGGCTTGGCGTAGCGCCCCATGGCGTAGGCACCGATGTCGCCCGACCGTAGGTCCTCGAAGCTCGACACGAGCTCAAAGCCGGTTGCCGGTGCTTCGCTACTCCGAAGGTACTGCGCCACGACGAATGCGCGCGACCAGGGTCTCAGGCTTTCCCGCAGCGCGAAGGCTTCCGAATAGACGCGGTTGTATTCGCGCTGACGCCGCTGGGCTTGCAAGACGGCCTCATGGAGAGGGGACACCGTGTTCAGCACGAAGCTCAGCCAACCGGAGCAGTCGGTTGATGCGAGGAGGGAGTGTGCGTCCGTCGATTCCAGTTGGACCTGTGGCTCACCGAGCCGCCTTCGCGGGCCGAGTAACCTCTGGTGACTGTAGCTGTTGCTCGCGGGCGGTTTCCT
>CALJYC010000035.1 GCA_937984275.1 uncultured bacterium
TGATCCATACCACCCGTGAGCCACTGCGACGACCTCAGCGAGTGGCGCGGGCTGATCTCGCCCGCGCGCGCACGACTCGGATCACATCGGGCGCGCAACAATCACTCCGTTGCGCGCTTCAACGTGGGAAAGGTTTGCATGGGAAAGGTTTGCAGTCGCGCTTCAACGTGGGAAAGGTTTGCAAACGTGGGAAAGGTTTGCGTGGGAAAGGTTTGCAGGAAAGGTTTGCACATTTTCGGTTCCAGTCGTCAAGCGGTTCCATGTCCGGGCGCGCGACGGGGATCCTACCGACATTGGCCAAAACGAAGGAGGCCTTCGATGACTCGTTCCTCTCGTCGTGAACTGACCGCCGCTGGCTACGTCCAGCCAACCGCCACGGCGTTGCCGCTCCGCGCTTCGTGATCTTTGTCTCTAATCGAGCTTCGCGAATGCGAGATCGATCTTCACGAATGACGTGTCGTCGAATGAGATGCTTTCGAAATTGGCCCGCAGCACATGGCCGTCGACGCTCAGGGCGTCGTCGTCCAACTCCAACGTACTCACACCGCGGTCTACCCTCGCCCCCACGAGCTCGGGCGCCGTGTCCAGTAGCTCGGTGAACACATAGCCGTTGAAGTTGGCCGCCTTGAATGCGCCAGCCTTGGTGACTGAAGAAAAATCATAGACGATGCTTCGCCCGTCAACGATATCGATGCTCACTTCGGCTTCAGTGCTACCCGAGCAAGAAGACTTCAGTGTCGCGAGCTCCTCGCCGGGAAACTCCACTTGAGCGCAGACCGGAACGATCAGCTCGTCATTTTCTTCCGAGTCACACGGCGTGGTCGCGCGTACCAACTTCACGAATGTGCCATTCCAATCCGTGGGGGGTTCGCTCTCGCCCCACGAATCAGTGCGGATTTTGTAGACATGCGCATCACCACACGCCGCGACAAGACTAAGGGTGGCAACCACAGTGAACACTGGCCGTCCGAGTGACAGCATACCCAACCTTTTCATGATGACTTCTCCTTCGAGCGCGCGGCTCTTCAAGGAATGAACACCACCGTGGTACATCGAAACGACGTCGCGTATCTATACGCAATTGTTCAGTTTCCATGAGTAATTGTTTTGCGGTCATACGCAATTGTTTCGCGTTCATACGTAATTGTTTGCATCGTGCGCTGATCGAAAGACATCCGTGCGGGCTAGACGACCGTTCGATCGCTGCGCTCGGTCTTGATCATCGTGGCGCGCAGGTATTTACTAAACGCTCGCCAACCTGAGGTGCCTCTCAGGCGCAAGAGTGGAAGAGGATGGATCGAGTCACGTCAGCGATGATCGATCTTGCCGAGGCGGCATACGATCTGGACATCGAAGAGTCCCACTGGCTCCCAAGAGTCATGGAAGCCGGTTTGCGCGCGCTCGATCACGGCCTTGGTGTGGCCGGCGGCATCTACACGCGGCCGCCCGATGGAAGCAACGTCACGCTTCATCGGTTGCACGTCGCCTCGGGCCCCGAAGACTTTGCGGAGCGGCACAGCGCTGCTTTGGCAACGACGCCCCCCGACCTGCTCCGAGAGCAAGTGCGCCCAGGAGGCGCAGGCACGGCATCCATGGACAGCAAAGGCAACCCCGCGCAACTCGCCCACTACATCTCCCATGTAGACTACTGCAAAGACCTGCTCTACATGACCGCCGTCGACTGCAAAGGCTCCGGCGTGGCGATTGTTGCACCGCTCGCAGAGGCGACCTCCTTGACCGGCCACGACGCGCAACGGTGGCGGATGCTCGCCGCTCACGTGGACGCAGGGCATCGCTTGCGGTGCGGGCTCGCCGCCAAAGAGCGCGGTGACGAACCGTGCACCGACCTCCCGCACAACGCCGAGGCTCTGCTCGACCCGATGCGCTTCGAGATCAAAGAAGCGGTCGGCGCAGCGAAAGAAAGCGATGCGACCAGGACACTCCGTGACGCCGCAGTTGTGGTCGATCGCGTCCGCGGCCGAATGCGCAAGAGCAACCCGGACGTAGCTCTGCAAATCTGGCACTCACTTGTCCGGGGCCGCTGGTCCATGGTCGACTGGTTTGACTCGGACGGCAGACGCTTCGTGTTGGCACTTCCGAACCCGCCTCGCGTCAGCGACCCACGCGGGCTCAGCGAGCGCGAAAGTCAGGTCGTGACCTACGCTGCGCTCGGAGAAAGCGGGAAGCTCATCGGCTGCCGGCTCGGGTTATCGACCCCCAGGGTCTCGTCGCTGCTCCACGACGCGATGCGGAAGCTCCGGGTCCACACCCAGGCGGAGTTGGTTGAAAAGATGCGATCCTTGGGTTCCGTCTAGGGGGTGAGAGAAGCTTTCGCAGCCGGCTCCGAGGGCTGGCCTGGCGTCCAATCGCGGTCGACGCGACGAGTATCGTGGCGACGGCCGGAGATCCGACCGCCATTGCGGCGTTCAATGTCGATGAGGTAGGTTCCGGCCAAAGAGGAAAGTCATGAAGCGTATTTTTTTTAGTGTCTTGCTCGCATGCGCCCTGGCCGCAGTGGCAACCGTGGTCGCTCAAGTCCCGCCGCCCAAAGATGCTGAGGCGGTGCTCTCCAAATCTTACACCGGCAAGTCGTACTCGCCCTACGCGCAGCGCGGCTTTCCGAGCCGGCCGTTCTGGGGCGACACGCACCTGCACACCGATATCTCGATGGATGCAGGAGCATTTGGAAACCGGCTCGGACTCGATGACGGGTATCGTTTTGCTCGCGGTGACGAAGTCGTCTCGAGCAACGGGACGCCGGCCCGCTTGTCCCGTCCGCTCGATTTTCTGGTGATCGCCGATCACTCGGACAACATGGGCTTCTTTCCGGACCTGCGTGCCGGCGAGCAGCACATCCTCTCGGATCCGATCGGCCGGGATTGGTACGAGCGCATCAAGCGGGGTGAAGGCGTCGGCGTAGCGATTGAGCTGATCGGCATGTTCTCGCAGGGCAAGTTCCCCCCCGCACTGGTCTACAAGCCCGATTCCGCCCCCTACAAGAGCGCCTGGGCCAAGACGGTCGATGCCGCAGAGCGCTTCAACGACCCCGGTCACTTCACCGCATTCATCGGCTACGAATGGACCTCGCTGGTGACCGGCAACAACATGCATCGCGTCGTCATCTATCGCGACGGCGGCAACAAAGCCGGGCAAATGGTGCCCTTCACGACGATTCCGCCCGAAGGCAGCACCAATCCCCGCGCCCTCTGGAAATGGCTGGCCGAGTACGAGAAGAAGAC
>CALJYC010000036.1 GCA_937984275.1 uncultured bacterium
CACGATGCGAAAGGTCAGGGCCGGGAGGGTCTCGGACCAAACCTGACCGACAAGTACTGGGTGCACGGCGGTGCGCCCACCGACATTCACGCGACGGTGACCAACGGTGTGGCCGCCAAGGGCATGCCGCCTTGGACTCCGATTTTGGGAGAAACAGGTGTGAACCAAGTGGTCGCGTACATCCTGACGATTCAGAACACCGAAATTCCGGGCAAAGCGCCGGAAGGCGACCTTTGGGAGCCTGGGGGGACGGTGGCAGATGACGCCGGCAGCCCTGAGGACGCCGACAGCGGACCATGACCAGCAAGCTGCCGATCGTCGAAGAACATGCGAGCTCTCTTCGATCAGACGGCAGCCGTAACTATGTCCACCCCGCCGACGTAACGGGCCGCTTCACGCGGCTCCGTAATGTCATCTTCACGGTCCTGATCGCGATCTACGTCGTCCTGCCGTTCGTGAAGGTCGGCGGGCATCCCGCGGTCTTCATCGACATCGTGAATCGCCGCTTCTATTTGTTTGGCGGCGTGTTCAACGCCCAAGACTTCTGGCTGGTCTTCTTCCTGCTGAGCGGAGTCGGGCTTGCTTTGCTGATCATGACCGCGATCAAGGGCCGCCTGTGGTGCGGCTACGCATGCCCCCACACGGTCTTTCTCGAAGGGGTCTTCCGGCGCGTCGAGCGATGGATCGAGGGCCCGAGGGCCCAACGGCTGAGGCGAAACGCCGCCGGGCTCTCCTTCGACAACTTGTGGCGCAAGCTGCTCAAGCACGCGATTTACATCGTCCTCGCGCTCCTGTTGTCGCACGTGTTCATCAGCTACTTCGTGTCGCTCCCATCGGTCCTCGACATGGTCCAGCGGAACCCAGCCGAGCACCCGACGGCGTTTACCTGGATCGTCGTGATGTCGGGCATCCTCTACTTCAACTTCAGCTGGTTCCGCGAACAGCTGTGCTTGATCATCTGTCCCTACGGCCGTCTGCAGTCGGCGATGACCGACCGCGACACGATGGTGATCGGCTATGACTGGAACCGCGGTGAACCCCGCGGCAAGGCCAGCAATCCCGAGAACGGGGACTGCGTAGACTGCAAGCGATGCGTCGTCGTCTGCCCGACCGGCATCGACATCCGCAACGGCCTGCAAATGGAGTGCGTCGGCTGCGCCGCGTGTGTCGACGCCTGCGATGAGATCATGGACAAGGTCGGGCGACCCGAGGGATTGGTCCGCTACGACTCGCTCAATGGCCTCGAGGGCAAGCCCAAGCACTTCGGACGGCCTCGCCTGTTCTTCTATGCCGGGATTGCGACCCTGTGGCTGATCGGGTCGGTTTTTGCCTTTGCGCAAAGCACGGCGTTCGAGGCGAACGTCTTGCGGCACACGGGGGCGCCCTTTGCGGTCGTCGATGGCCAGGTTCGGAACTCCATGCGGATCCACGTCGTCAATAAGACGGGCGACAAGCAGACGTTTGTCATCGAGCCGGAGTCCGAGAGCGGCATCGAGTACATCATCCCGCAAAAGCGCATCGAGCTCGAGTCGCTCGGCAGCACCTATCTTCCCGTCCTCGCAATGATCTCAGCTGACCAGATGCGGCCCGACTTGACGGTGCAGGTGACGATCTCGATGGAGGGGCGCGACGACCGCAAGTCCAGCCGCCTCGTCGAGGCCCCCTTCGTAGGCCCCACCGCCCGACGCTAGGGCACCGACATCACGATCGCGCCGCTCTTGTGCACGAGCTCGTGAGAGACGCTGCCGAGCAGGGTACGGGCAACCGCGCCTTTGCCCGTCGTGCCGCAAAGGATGAGGGGCGCGTCGATCTCGCGAGCCAGCGCCACGACCGCATCCGCAGGGTGGCCGCTCACCGCATGGCACTGGATGGCGAGGTCGTCGGACTTGACGGTCCCACAGGTCCGCATCTCGAGGAGCTGGCGTAGATCCTCGATCTCCTTGCCCGCAGCGGTCGCATCGGACTCACGGGAGTCGAGCACGGTCACGATATGGACCTCTGCTTTCAACTGTCGGCCCATGAACACCGCGAGCTCGAAGGCTCGGCGCGCAGGATCGGAAAAATCGTAGGCCACAACCAAACGTGGAATTAGTGACACGGGTTATTCTCCATCTTTCGGTTTGTTGTCACACCGGCCACGCACCACCAGCACGGGACACGGCGCGTGACGCACGACTCGTTCGGCGACGCTGCCGAGAAACGCTCGGGACAGCCCGCTCCGGCCATGGGAGCCGAGGATGACGAGGTCGGCGCCCTCATCTTCGGCCATCTCGACCAGGGCTCGGCCGGGGGAAGGATGCTGAATGACGCTGAGCTCCACTTCCGGAACCCCTTTGAGAAGCTCGGCGGTCTTGCCGGTGAGGGTGTCGCGGATCGCGTCTTCAATCTCGACTCGGATGCTCCGTTCGAGGAGGTCCGGGCGGGACCACACCACCGGCGGGACGTTTGGCGTCGGGTCGAACACATGGGTGACCAGCACCCGCGAGTTGAAGGTCTTGGCGTAAAGGGCCGCGGCCCGAAGGGCCTCGTCCGAGATGTCGGAGAAGTCAGTTCCGACGAGAATTGTTTTTGGCTGGTCCATGGTTATACCCTTACCTATCAAGCTTCGTGCCAGGCGATTAACACGGCTTTTGGGCCGTAAGCATAGCGAGGAAAGCGCAGGTTCTGCGGAAGATTCCTCCGGGGCGCAGAACTTGCGTTTCCGCTCAAGGGAAATGCTGCTAAATCGTTGGCGCGGTCCTTGCAGGCCATTCGACTCACCCACGCCTTATGGGAGGACAACATGAGCGACCAACCGTTGATGCCGTCTGAGATTCGGCGAAAGGTGCTGAGTCAGCACCGGGAGATCGAGCAGATGCTCTCGGAGCTCGAAGCCGGCGTCGCCCAACTGGGTGCGGGAACGGTGGATGGCGGGCAGGTGAAGCGCGCTGCGTACGCGCTGCGGGGCATCCTCGAGCTTCACATGAACTTCGAAGAGACCTACATGGCGCCTGCCATCAACGAGGCCGACGGCTTTGGCCCTGAGCGCGTCCGTCACCTGCACGCCGAGCATGCCGAGCAACGCCAAGAGCTGGATCGGCTGGTGGACGCGATTCGGGAGGCCAGCTCGCCGGACGGCCTCGCCTCAGGCGTGACCAAGCTCGCGAACATGCTGCGCAAGGACATCGAAGAAGAGGAGCGTGAGTACGTGACCGACAAACTCCTCAGCGACAATATCATCCCCACCGACACCTTCGGCGGCTAAGTGGCCCCAACTCAGAGGACGGAAGACTCCACATGCAGATCAATCAAATCCTAGTACCCACCGATTTCTCGGAAAACGCACAACGCGCGGTGAGCTACGCGGTCGAGCTGGCCAAGCAATGCTCCGCCAAGCTTCACCTTCTGCATACTCCGGTGATCCCGACCTACCTGCTCATGGACCTGTCGTACAGCCCAGGCCCGGAGGCGGTGACTCGCATCCTCAACGAGTCGCAGGATGCCCTCGATGAGCAAGCCAAGGTCATCGCGGCCGCCGGCGTGGAGCACTTCACTGCCATTCGCGAAGGAACCGTCCATGAGGTGATCCGAGATTACGCCAAGGAGCACGATGTGGACCTGGTCATCGTCGGCACCCACGGCCGGACCGGCGTCTCGAAGCTGATGTACGGCAGCGTGACCGAACGCGTCATCAAGACAGTCCACACCCCGATCATCGTCGTCCCCCCTCAAGGCGGCGTGATGCCGAGCTCGATCGTCATGTCGTTCGACTTCTCGGCTCCGGCGAAGCGCGCTGCCGAGGTCGCTCGCGCGATTCACGGTGTGTTCCACGGGCCGCTGCACATGGTGCATAGCTACCTCGACGTCTGGGGCGAGTACACCGACCGGGGTGCCGTGGTTGGCGAAGCTGCGGAGAAGCGTCGCGAGGCGCTGCACCTCGGGCTCGAGGAAATGCTTCAAACCGAGGCCAAGGAGCTTTTCTCGATCGACGCACAAGCGATCCAAACGCACCTGGTCACAGGGGACCCGGCGGAGGGTATCCTCCGGGTCGCTGACGACGTCGGCGCGACGCTGATCTGTGCCGGCACCACCGGCAAGAGCGGCATCGAGCGCCTCCTCATCGGAAGCGTCGCCAGGCGGCTCCTTCACGACAGCAAAGTGCCCCTACTTCTCACGCACGACGACGGCTGAAAGCGTAGTGCCTTGAATGAGCGCTCGGACAGCGCATAACAGGGGCGTCATGGTCGGGCGGGTCATTGTACTGGGGCTGGCGATCGCGTTATGGAGCGGTTGCGACTGCGAGCCGAAGCGCGCCTCTCAGGATCCAGCAACGCCTGCGGGCTTCGACGACGTGATGAAAGAGCACGCCGCGCTCTCGCTCGTGGCTCGAAACGCGCTAATTCGGGGAGATCTCGCGGTCGCTCAGCAGGCGATGCGCAAGCTCGCATTCTTCATGGAGCACGTTCCCTTCCCCGAGCAGGGCAAGGAGTACGCGCGGATCACCCGAGAGCTCGCGGGGCAGGTGCGGGAGGCCGGGGACCTCGAAGAAGCATGCATGGCATTCGCACGACTCTCATACGCCTGCGGGCAATGCCACCATGCACTGGACCGTGGACCTCCCATCAAGCTCGAACCGGCGCCGGGGGGCGAAGACCTGAGAATGCATATGCGGCGGCACTATTGGGCGGTCGAACGGATGTGGGAGGCTTTGTTGAGCGACTCGCCCGCCGCCTTCCAAGTGGCAGCCGGAATGCTGGCCGAGGCGCCGCTCCACGGGCCGCGCGCCCCCGATAGCGAGAGCCACTCGGGCACGACCCGCCTCGGCTACGAGGTTCACGACCTTGCATTCGCCGCCGCAGTAGAGGGCGAAGCGCATGAAGACGACTACGTCCCGAAGCCGGGCGAGCCGGTTGAAGGCAAGCCCACCACACGAGGACAAGCGGAGATCTTCGGGCGGCTTTTGTCGGCCTGCACCCAGTGCCATACCTTGGTCGACGTGAAGCCGGATTTGACCGCCGTCGAGCGTAGAAGGGAAGCGCCGTGAGCTTCGCAACTCGCGCTCTGATCGTCGTAGCTTGCGTCGCCGGCCTGCTCAGCGCCTGCGCGAGCGGCCGGGTGCGTGGGGGGCAGGGTACCGAAATGGGGCAAGCCGAGGCGTACCAGCCCGAGAAAAAGGTGGACCCTCCCACGGGCAACGCCGACAAAACATCAGCACCGCTGGAGCCAATCGATACGTACCCGGTGCTCGAAATCGACCTCGAGCGACGTCGCCCACCACCTGGACCGGGGCCGGAGCCCGAGCCGGAACCCCAGCCAAGCCCCGAGCCCGGGAAAGACCCAGAATAGCCAAATCGAGATGTCCAAACTCTGTTCCGCCGACGAAGCGGTCAACCATGTCAACTCCAAGCAACGCGTATTCGTGCATGGAGGCACAGCGACCCCCATCGCCCTGGTGGAGGCCCTCGTCCAAGAGGCGGGCCGTCTTCGCGATGTCGAGCTGATCCACCTGCACACCTCGGGTGAAGCGAGCTACGCCAAGCCGGAGTATGCGCGATCGTTTCGCGTGGCGAACCTGTTCGTCGGTCAAAACATGCGGCGCCAGCTCGACGGGAATCGCGTCGACTACCTGCCGTGCTTTCTCTCCGAGATCCCCCACTTGTTCCGGTCGGGGCGCCGGGCGCTCGACATCGCTCTCGTTCAGGTATCGCCGCCTGACAAGCGCGGCTATTGCAGTCTCGGCGTATCGGTGGACGTCGCCAAAGCGGCCGTCGACTCTGCGAAGGTTGTGATCGCTCAGGTCAACCGTCACATGCCGCGGGTACACGGCGACGGCTTCGTGCACATCGACCAGCTCGATTGGCTGGTCGAGCACGACGAGCCCCTGCCGGAGGTCCCTGCCGCGAAGCCCAGCGAAGAGGAGTGGGCGATCGGACACCACGCAGCGGAGCTCGTGGACGATGGGGCGACCCTCCAGATGGGAATTGGGGCGGTCCCCGACGCGGTCCTCGGCTCGCTCAAGGGTCATCGCCGTTTGGGGGTGCACACCGAGATGTGGTCCGACGGGCTGCTGCCTTTGCTCGAGTGCGGCGCGGTCGACAACAGCCGAAAAGTAATACATCCAGGCCGGACGGTGTCCGGTTTCGTCGTCGGAACGCGCCGTGTGTACGACTACATCGACGACAACCCAACGGTCACGCAGTACGACATCGGGTACGTGAACCGAGTCTCGGTCATCAACCGCAACCCCAAGGTGACCGCGATCAACTCCGCGGTCGAAATCGACCTCACGGGGCAGGTTTGCGCCGATTCCATCGGCCACCGCGTGATCTCCGGGGTCGGGGGGCAAATGGACTTCATTCGAGGTGCAATGACATCGGAGGGAGGCAAGCCGATTATCGCGCTGACGAGTCGCACCCCAAAAGGTATCCCCCGAATCGTGCCAACGCTGCGGCCGGGCGCCGGTGTCGTGACCACCCGGGCGCACGTTCGCTTCATCATTACAGAGAACGGTGCCGTCGACCTCTACGGCAAGACACTCAACGAGCGCGCTCAGCTGCTCATTTCCATCGCGCACCCCGACGACCAAGAGGCGCTGGAGCGCGCCTGGCACGACGCGCGGGTCTAGAGCCCCCGCGCACAGATTGCGCGACATCCTCATGCAGCCGCAGATGTTGCGCCGAGGCGCTGGTGATATTGACAAGTTGTGACGGAAAGATGCGGCTCTATGAGTCAAGGTGTGGCACGGCTCCTGCTTGGGTAGGAAGGTGCTTTCGACGCGACGTCGAATTCGGTCTAAGGGGTGTTTGTTGTGATTCTGCCGAGTTGGTTCCCATCTCGCTCCGACAGTGCGTCGGGGCTCCGCCTTCTCACCAAAGCTCACGGAAGTGGTGACGAAACCTCCGCCGAGGCGACCGCTGCGACGACGCCAGAGGCGGAGTGGTTGACCGTAAATGCGGGGGGTTCGTATGCAATGGGGACCATCGATCGTCGCCCGCGCCGCAAGTACCACGGCCTTCTCACGGTTCGCGAGCCGGGCGTTGGCGAGCCGCTCAACATGGTCGCCGAAGTGGAGGAGTGGTTTCAGATCGGCGACGAGAAGGTCGCTCTGCACAGCTACAACTGGGGCAACGCGGTCGAGCCGAACGGCGTGGACTACCTGACCCGCTTCGAGCCGCTACCCCGTTGGACCTACCAGTTCTGCGGGCTCACCGTGACTCGCGAGCTTTGGCTCGAAGATGGTGCCGATGCGGTTTGGATCCGGTACTCGGTCGAGGGACTGAGCCAACCGGTCGACCTGAGACTTCGTCCGCTGATCCGATGCCGTCCGATTCACAAACTTACGGTGGCCAATCCGTTCATGAACGGGGAGCTCGACATCGAGGACGGTGAGTCGCTCCGCGTGGTCATGCATCCTTACAAAGACGTTCCCGCCTTGATCTCGAGCCTCCACGGCGCATCCGGCACATTCCGTGCAGACGGACACTGGTACGAAGGCGTTCACTACGAATGGGAGCGCGAGCGCGGCTACGACGACGCCGAGGACCTCTTCACCCCCGGGGAGTTTAAGCTCAGCCTCGAACACGACGGCGCCTTCTGCATCCGAGTCGGCACGACGCCGGCGGCCAGCCACAGCCCCCAAGTGCTCAGCTCGGTTCTCAGCCCACGCCGATCGTTCGTTCAGGAGCTCGACGACGCGGCCGATGCTTACTTGGTCCAGCTCGGGGGTAACCGTACCGGAGTCATCGCGGGGTACCCCTGGTTCGGCGAATGGTCGCGAGATGCGTTGATCGCCCTGCCCGGCCTGTGCCTGGCCAGAGACGAAGTCGACAAAGCGCTCGAAATTCTGGAATCACTCGCGAGCCGCCTCGAAAACGGGCTGGTACCCAACATCCCGCAGAGCGGCGACGTGCCGTCGAACGCCGAGTCGATCGACGCGTCACTCCTGTTTATTCGAGCGACGGCCCTCACGGCAAAACGGACGCGAAGCCGGCGCATCACCGCCCTCCAGGAGGCGTGCCTCGACCTGATCGACGCCATCGGTGACGGCGCCGATCGCCGAATACGCGTCGACGCACGGGGTTTCTTGTTCGTCGACCACGGACCTTGGGCGCTGACCTGGATGGACGCGCTCGTGGAAGGTTGGCCAGTGACGCCGCGTCAGGGCTATGCGGTCGACCTCAACGCCCTCTGGTTGTCGGGCCTCACCACCGCTCTTCGGTGGGCAAAGAAGCTTCGACCGGAGTTCGTCGACAGGTGGAGCGAAACCGCGAAGAAACTAGCCGATCACTTCGAGGAAAAGTTCTGGCTTCAAGATCAGGGCTTCTTGACCGACACGCACGATGGACACCACCCCGACGGACAACTGCGACCCAATCAGCTTTGGGCTCTCGCACTGCCCGGCATACCGATCGACAAGGCCAATAAGAAGCGAGCTCTCGCAGCGGTGCGTGACAAGCTCCTCACCCCGGTCGGCTTGCGAACCCTCTCGCCGGACGATCCGGCGTACCAACCCTTCTACCGTGGAGGACAGGCGCAAAGGGATCGGGCGTATCACCAGGGAACGGTCTGGCCGTGGCTTCTCGGGCTCTACGCCGATTCTGTGGAGGCAATCGACGGTCGCGACGCGGCAATGGAAGAAATGATGCCCGTGCTTGCGGCGCTTTGCGCACACTTCCGAACGGAAGGCTGCATCGGCCAGATCAGTGAAGTGTTCGACGGGGACGCCCCTCACAATCCCGGTGGCACCCCTGCACAGGCTTGGAGCGTGTCCGAGGTGCTCAGAGTCGCAAGGATGGCGGGACCATGAGAGTTTTGATGCTCGGCTGGGAGTACCCGCCCCATATCAGCGGTGGGCTCGGGACAGCTTGCGAGGGTCTCACGAGGTCGCTTGCAGGCCGGGGCATCGAGATCGACTTCCTCGTTCCCAAGCTGTATGGGGAGGAAGACGCGCCGCACATGCAACTCCTCGGAGCGGCCTCCGCAGCGCCGATGATCCAGGTCCCGGCCCCGGTCGCTGCGCCCGACCCGCTTGCCGAATTGATCGCCGCGGAGCCAATGCTCGGCACGGATCCGATCGTCACGGCGGCTGCCGAGGCCGCGCGTTCCCAGGCCGCGCAAGGTTCAGAGCCCGGTGTGCGCGTGCTCCGGGTGCCCGCGATGCTCAAACCGTATCTGGACCAGGCGACCTATCGAGAGCTGATCACGACCGGTGCGCTCCAGGAAAGCGCGCTTGACGAGATCGCGGCATCGCAAGTCATGAACCCGCTTCCCGAGCCGCCCCATGAGATCAGCCGGCTGGAGCACGTCCACATTCCAGGAGACGATCTGCCGTTCGCCGAGGAGGCACCAACCGGCGCACACTACGGAGACGACCTCTTTGCCGAGGTTGCCCGCTATGCGATGTCGGCGACTCGCCGGGTCCACGGACAGAAGTACGACTTGGTGCACGCACACGACTGGATGACCTTCCCTGCGGGGATCGAGATCGCACGCCGCGCGGGAGCACCCCTGCTGGTCCACGTTCATAGCCTCGAGTACGACCGTGCCGGCCGCGGGGCCGACCGGGACATCGTCGCGGTCGAACATCAAGGGCTCGAAAACGCTGCGCGCGTCATTGCGGTCAGTTACTACACCCGTGGGCTGATCAACCGCGTCCACAACACGCCCCTCGACAAGATCTCGGTGGTGCACAATGGCGTGTACGCGCGGGAGACAATCGAGGCCTATACCGAGCAGCGAACCTCCACCGGGCCGGTCGTCCTTTTCCTCGGCCGCGTGACCTTCCAAAAGGGCCCGGAATACTTCGTCCAGGCTGCCGCGCGCGTTCTCGAGCACGTGCCCGACGCGGTGTTCATCATGGCAGGCTCGGGCGACATGCTTCCGCGGATGAAGGCCCTGGTGGAAGACCTCGGCATCGCCGAGTCGTTCCGCTTCCCCGGCTTCCTTCGTGGCGCAGAGGTCGAGCGCGCTTTCTCGACGGCGGACGTCTACGTCATGCCGTCGGTCTCGGAGCCTTTCGGCATCGCTCCACTGGAGGCGATGAGCCACGACCGGCCGGTCATCGTGTCGAAGCAATCCGGCGTCTCGGAAGTGCTTCGCAATGCACTCAAGGTCAACTTCTGGGATGTCGACAAGATCGCGAGCCAGATCGTAGCGCTCTTGGAGCTCCCTGAGCTGAGGCGGGTCATCATCGAGCGCGCTCGCGAAGAGATCAGGCACATCCACTGGGATGCTGCCGCAGAAAAGCTCGTTCCCATCTACGAGTCGGTCCTCCGGGGTTGAGGTGAATCATGCCATCCGTCTGTTTCTATTTTGAAGTGCACCAGCCGTATCGACTGAAGCCCTATGGCGCGCTTCAGGTCGGCAGCGACCACGAATATTTCGACGAGAAGCTCAACGCCGAGGTCATGCGCAAGGTCGCCAACAAGTGCTATTTGCCGGCCAACGAGTCGATGCTGCGCCTCATCGACCGCACCGACGGCCGCTTTCGCATCTCTTACGCCGTGACCGGGGTAGCGATCGAACAGATGAAGCTCTACGCCCCGGAGGTGCTCGATAGCTTCGTCCGGCTTGCGGAAACCGGCGCCGTCGAGTTCGTCGCCGAGACGTACTACCACAGCCTGGCTGCGCTCTACGACAAGGACGAATACCGCGAGCAAATCGACCTCGAGTTGAAGCTCATCAAGAACGAGTTTGGGCAAACGCCGCGCGTGTTCCGAAATACCGAGTTCATTTACAACGATGAAATCGGACAGTTCATCTCGGACCTCGGGTTCGAGGCGATGCTGATCGAGGGCGCGGACGATATCCTCGACTGGCGCAGCCCGAATTTCGTCTATACCGTGGCTGGCCGCGAAACGAGGCTGCTCACCAAGAACTTCAAGCTGTCGGACGACATCGCGTTCCGATTCTCGAACCAGGCATGGGGCGAGTTCCCTCTCACCGCCGACAAGTTCGCCGGGTGGGTCCATGGGCACAGCGGCGCGGGCGACGTCATCAATCTCTTCATGGACTACGAGACGTTCGGCGAGCACCAGTGGAAGGAAACCGGCATCTTCGATTTCCTCGAGCACCTCCCGGAGCTCCTCTTCACGCACCCGGACTGGGACATCCTCACCCCGAGCCAGGTCATCGACCGGTATCCGGCCCTCGGGGAGCTCCCGTTCCACCGAACGGTGTCGTGGGCCGATGAGGCGCGTGACATCAGTGCGTGGCGAGGCAACGCCATGCAGCAAAGAGCCTTGGCCGAGATCTACGCCTTGGGCGCCGATATCCGGAGACGTAATAATTCTCACTTACTGGCGCTGTGGCGGCGCCTGCAGACCTCGGACCATTTCTACTACATGGCCACGAAATCCGCTTCCGACGCTGAGGTGCACGACTATTTTAGTCCGTACGAGGGGCCCTACGACGCGTTCATCCATTATATGAATGTAATGAAGGACTTGAACCTCTCGGTGTTGGCCCCCGCGCAGAAGCAGCTTCGACTATGAGCAAGGCGGTGTTTTTCGAGATCTCCTGGGAGGTCTGCAACATGGTCGGCGGTATCCACACCGTGTTGGCAAGCCGTGTGGCAGAGGTGCAGCAACGCCACGGTGAAGACGGGTACATCGCGATAGGACCGGACGTCCCGAGGACCGACGGCGTCGCACCGGAATTCCGGCCCGACATCTGGGACCCTGACCTCGCCGCATCCCTCAAAGACCACGAGGTGAGCGTGTTGATGGGGCGCTGGTTAGTTCCCGGCGAGCCCCGGTGTTTGCTGATCAATCAGTCCCGGCTGTACGATCGCAAGGACGAAATCCTCGGCCGATATTGGGAAGACTACGGCCTCGATTCCTTGTTTGGCGCATGGGACTACTATGATCCGGTCCTGTTCGCGCAGGGCGCCGGGATGATCATCGAGCACATCCGCGACCACTTCTTGTTGCCAGCTCGGCAGCGCGCCATCGTGCAGGCCCATGAGTGGATGTCGGCCGGCGCGATCCTGCACTTGCAGACAGCCGCGCCCGAGATTGGAACCGTCTTCACGACACACGCCACGATGCTCGGCCGCTCGCTTGCCGGTAGGCGCGCCGATCCCGACTTCTACCAATCACTGTCCAGTATCGAGCCCGAAGTCGCCGCCAAGGAGCTGGGCGTCTCGTCGAAGCACTCCATGGAGACGGTGGGGGCGCACGAAGCGGACGTATTCACTACGGTCAGTGAGATCGCCGCGCTCGAATGCGAGCATCTTCTCGGACGACGGCCCGACGTAATCCTACCGAACGGATTTGGTGCAAGGCCGATCTCTCCGGATCAACGGAAAAACGCCCGAGAGGAGCTTTTCAAGCTCGCTGAGCTCACCACCGGCGACCAGTACGATCGGGACAAGACGCTGATCTTCGCGCTCGCCGGACGCTACGAGTACATCAACAAGGGCGTGGACGTCTACCTCGATGCCGCGGCTGCTCTGGCCGACGAGCTCGCGTCCCGCGATGGCAAGCGGGTGATCTTCTACGCAATGCTGCCGGCCGGCCACGCCGAGCCCAAGCGCCAACTTTGGGACCGAGCCCACGGCGCGTCGGCTGGACCCCCGTTGCGGTGCACGCACGACCTGGTCGACGAGGCCAACGACCCGATCACGAATCGGCTGAATGCGCTTGGTTTCGACAATCATCCGGGCGCGCAAGTGCACGTGGTGCACGTCCCCATCTATCTGGACGGAACCGACCCGTTGATCCGCCACAAGTACTGGGACCTGCTTCCCGGAGCTGACCTTGGCGTCTTCCCATCTTTCTACGAGCCCTGGGGATACACCCCCCTCGAAGCAGTGGCGTTTGGGGTTCCTGCGATCACGACCGACCGCGCTGGGTTTGGCAGGTGGGCTGCGGCACAAGGCGATGCAAAGCACACAGGCGTTCGAGTGCTGAAGCGCGAGGGTGTGCCTTTCGACGACGTCAGTGACTCGCTCAAGACCGCCCTCCTCGAGTTCATCGACCTGTCCCCGGTGGACCGGGAATCGCTCCGAGAAGCTTCCCTGAGGGCCGCGGCGCTGACCGACTGGTCGAACTTCATGGACCACTACGAGGACGCGCATGAGCGCGCGCTGGCGGCGGGGGCCGCGCGGCGCAAGGAGCTGCCGATGGAGCGCTTGAGCGTTCCTTCGACGCTCGCTGTGTCGTCGGATAGTTCGGGGGTTTTCGGCCTCTTCGTGAAGCCTCCGGTAGAAGAAGGAGAGGTGGCGGCTCCGTACACGCGCACCTTCATGGTGAGCAACGCACTTCCCGAAGAGCTACGCCCTCTCCAGGAGATCGCATCCAACCTCTGGTGGCGATGGCACCCCGATGTGGCCACGCTGTTCAAGCAAATCGACCCGCTCCTCTGGTTCCGGGTCGACGAGAATCCACACGCGCTCCTCGACCAGGTGAGGCCCGATAGGCTTCTGAGCTTGGCGATGGACGAGCAGTACGTCGCGGACGTTGCAAGGTTCCATCGAGAGATGCTCGAATCGACCGAGACGCAGGACCCGCGCATCGCCTACTTCTGCATGGAGTTTGGGCTTGCCGGATTCCTGAAACTCTACTCCGGCGGGCTCGGAATCCTCGCTGGAGATCATCTGAAGGCGGCAAGCGATCTGAACCTCCCCTTGTGTGCGGTCGGGCTCGCCTACCACGACGGCTACTTCCGTCAGATCATCGATCGTGACGGCCACCAACAGGACCTCAGCGACGCGAACGACTTCGAAAGTCCCCCGTTCGAACCCGTAATGGTGGGTCGCTACGCACCGCTACGCGTCACTGTACCACTGCCGACCGGGCCCGTGCAGATCCGAGCGTGGAAGCTCCAAGTCGGACGTGTCCCGCTGTATCTGCTCGACACCAACCTCCCGGAGAACCGCCCTGAGGATCGCGCGATCACCAATCGCTTGTACGGTGGGGACTCCGCCCATCGCCTACGGCAAGAGATGATCCTGGGGCTCGGAGGCTATCAGCTGTTGAACGAGCTCGACATCAAGCCCGATGTTTTCCACATGAACGAAGGTCACAGCGCGTTCCTTCTCATCGCGCGTGCAGCCCACTTGATTCAGCGGCACGGCCTAAGGTCGCAGGAAGCGTTCGAGTACATCCGCAACACGACCGTCTTCACGACGCACACGCCGGTGCCCGCAGGGCACGACCACTTCCCCGAGGAGATGGTGCGCCCGTACTTGACGCGCTTCGAACACGTGCTTCGCATGGACTGGCCTCGTTTGATGGGATTGGGCCATACGCCCGATGGCGCGCAGAACAAGTTCGGGACCACCGCCCTCGCGGTAAGAAACTCCGGACGAATTAACGGCGTCAGTGCGAAGCACGGCGAGGTCGCACGGGAGATGTTCCTGCAGTTCTATCCGGAGTTCGACTCCCCGGACGACGTCCCGTGCACGAGCATCACCAACGGCGTGCACGTCTCGACGTGGCTTGCGCCGCGCTGGCAACGATTGATCGAGCGAGAGATGGGGCACGACTGGCGAAACCAGGTCGATGACCCTTCCCGATGGGAATGGTTGCGAAAGCACGACCCGGCCGAGATCTGGGCGATCCATCGCGAGCTGCGCGCGGACTACGTGCAGTGGCTCAAGGACCACCTGACCGAGACATGGACGCGGAGGCGCGAAGACCTCTCGTTGCTCCAAGACGTCCTCGCCAGACTCGACGAGGAGAGCCTTTTCATCGGGTTCGCGCGCAGGTTCGCCCCGTACAAGCGCGCCGACTTGCTCTTGAGCGAACCCGAACGGCTAGCCAGGTTGCTCAACGGCAACCCCGGAGCGACGATCATCTACGCCGGGAAGGCTCATCCGGCGGACGGTCACGGCCAGGCACTGCTGCAACGGGTCTATCAAGCCACGAAGCACCCCGACCTCGCGGGCCGCGTGATCTTCATGGAAGGCTACTCGATCGACGAAGCCCGCCGAATGGAGGCCGGATGCGATGTCTGGCTGAACACGCCGACTCGCCCCCTCGAAGCAAGCGGCACCTCCGGCATGAAAGCCGCAATGAACGGCTGTTTGAACCTCAGCGTCGATGACGGTTGGTGGATCGAAGGATACCAAAAGGACAACGGCTGGGTCATCGACCTGCCGGCGACTTCGATGCACGACCCGAGCGCCTACGACCGTGCGGTGACGATGGCGCTGCTCGAGGGCGAGATTCTGCCGACCTACATGGATCGCAACGACGAGGGCGTACCTCTCGCGTGGGTCGATCGGATGAGGTCCAGCATGTCCAGCATCATTCCGAAGTTCTCTTCGCGCCGCATGGTCACCGACTACGCCGACAACTTCTACGAGCCTGCGATGAACGATGCGGTGGCGCTGCGCGACTCGAACTATCGACCGCTGTTTGCACTGGCGGACTTGGCCGAAGCGATCCGCAGCCACTGGAGCCAAATCGCAATGGAAAGTGTCCGCTTTGGCGGCTTGAGCAGCGACGAGCTGACTGTCGGCACGATCGTTTCGGCGGAGGTGTCGCTCCATCACCCCGGGCTCGACGCAAGGGAGCTCGACGTCGAAGCCGTCGTGACGTTCGGCAGCCGTCTACCCGACCTCGCCACGAGAATCGTCGTTCCCTTCGAAACAGAGGAGAATGAAGATCGAAGCACCTGGCAAGGCGCCTTCACCGTCCAAGCCAGCGGCGGCCACGAGCTCAGATTCCGAGTCAGGCCGAAAGAGCGCAGCCCACTAAGGCCCGCGGCCCTAGGTATGCACATCCAAAAGTGGCTGTAGCCCCTCACGCTCACTGACACTCCACCGCCGGAGAACGGACCCGGACAGACGTGCTCACAGGTTCACCGGGGCTCGGACGACTCCTCACACCAAACAGTGTCAGCTTCCCAAAGAAAAGGGGTCAGACCCCTTTTCAAAAGGGTTAACTCCAAGCACGCCACCCCTCCGTACGTCGACTTCTACACAGGAGAACGGCTCGCGATGGGCAGCACAGTGATTGGGTCGGCGCCTAGCCGTGTGTCGACGTACGGAGCCGTGGCGACGGGGCTCCCGATCGCGAGCACGTCCGTCGCGTGCCGTTCTCCGATCGTGTAGTTCACTGCCCGGGGGTCGCGTTCCCCGTGCCCCGAGTTTCAGCCCATGACCCTAGCGAAGTCTAGCCCGCCGACGATGCCGGTTACTCCACGATCGTTCTCGATCAGGATACGCCTGACGTTCATCCCCAGGGCCTGTTCCGCGGCGCGGCCCATGCCCATGCCGGCGGGGAGAATCAAGATGCGGACGTTCATCGCGTTTTCCACTGCGGTGCCCGGGGGTAATCGGCGAGCGTCGAGGGCGCAGGCCTGATCGAAGATGCCGACCGGGAAGTCTCCCTCGACGACTACGAGTCCGTGCTTGTTGGAGGCCTCGAGGCGGTCGACCGCCAATGCAATGGGTTCGTCGGCGTTCACCTTCACCACGGAGCCAGACGCGATCTCCGAGATCGGCGTCTTGAGGCGCTTTTCGCGAACCGCGCGCATCAGGTCACGGGTGGAGACGACGCCCTCGGGCTTGCCGCCGCTCGCCACGAAGATGCGGTGGACGTGTTCCTTCAGCATCACCTTCGCAGCTTCCGTCAAACGCGCATCCGGCGACAGCTGAAGCGCGGGAGACTTCATGATCTCTTCAACGGGGCGGTCCGGAACGCGAAACGTTTCGCCCTGGGCGAACACCGCTGCGTGGAGAAGATCCGTACGGGAGACCACGCCCTTGAGCTCGCCGGCGTCGTTGATCACACCGAGCGCGGACACGCCTTGTTCGGAGAACAGCGCGTTCGCGGCGACCAGGCTTTGCCCAATACGAATCGTCTCGACCGGGCTGCTCATGTACTCAGTCACCCGCATTTCAAAGTTAGCCATCTGATTTACCTCTTCGTGTGACGCGCTCGCCGAACGAGCGCTTGGTCAAACGGCGATCACCTCGCCAAGATGCTCGATGAGCTCGGCCTCTTTGCTCGACGCAAGGTCCTTGTCGAGCGAGCCGACGACGAGCTGTGCGGTGGGACCATCGAGCGAGGAGCGCAGCAACCCCAAGAGCCGGGGCGGCGCAACGAGAACCAGACGCTCGTATTGGTTCTCCATACGGGCTTGCTGGAGCTTGTCGGTGAGCGCTCTGGCGAAGTTGGAGACGGCCCTATCGTGCGGGCCCTCCTTTCGGCTCATCGCAGCGCGGCGCGGGTCTCCGCTGTCCTTGCGGAACGAACGTCCGGGGCGATCCGAGTCAATGTCCCGGTCACGCATTCGGCCCTCGGGGTGTTCGATCGTCTCGACGAGATCTATCCCTTTGCCAGGCCCGCGGCTTTCGAACACGCGCGCGCCCGCATGATGGGCCACCAGAATCCATGTATTCGTCATCGTTAGGGGTCCTCCGTAGTCGTAAGTCAGGAGGCTGGCAATGCGGGAAGCGGCCGGAGCTCGACAATCTGCTTCGTGTCGTCCTGGGCAATGATCTCGACGCTCGAAAGCGTCCCCGCTTGCTCGCGTACGTAGATTTCCTTGGGCTTGGCAACCCGGTGGGAAATGTTGGCGGTCGCTACCTCGAAAACCCCCTCCTTCGGGTCATAGCTCATCCCCAGGAGCGGACTGTTCTCGGTTTCGAGCTGCACGCCGATGTCATCACCCAACACGGACACGCCGACGCGCATCGAAGGAAGGTGTTTCGCGACCTGATCGAAGTAGGTCTGCCATTCCGCACTCTCTAGCTTTCGTGTCGTCATCGTGGCCTCCGGTGAGTAGGCCCTCACATGAAGCAAGCCCCGTGCCCAATCTGAGGCCCTGGTTCGGGGTGAAGTTGGACGAATCGGCTCAAACAGGCGCAGATTGAGCGCCTCACGACAAAATTGCGCGAGGGTAGGAGCTGGGCTCGTGGGCGGCGGGGCCTTGATTGGTATACTCGTGGCCTCGCTGGGCAGAAATACGATGGGAATGCTGAAAGCGGATCTCGAAGCGGCGGGCTTCGAGTTGATCGAGACACACATCTCCTGGGTCTTCCTGGGCGCCGCGGAGGTGTTCAAGGTCAAGCGTCCTGTAGACGTGGGCTTCCTCGATTTCACGACCCTCGAGAAGCGACGCGAAGCCTGCGACGCCGAAGTGAGCCTCAACCGGCGACTCGCGCCCGAGGTCTATATCGATGTAGTCCCGATCACTGTCGACGCTGCGGGCGTCCACGAGATCGGAGGAGAAGGCACGGTGGTCGAATGGGCGGTCCACATGCACCGGCTCGCCATCGAACGACGTGCAGACGAGCTGTTGCAGGCCGGCCTCCTCGAACCGAGCCACGTCGACGAGCTTGCCACACACATCGCTCATTTTCACGAAGGAGCACGGTGCGACGCGGAGACATCCCGACACGGAGAGGTCGCCACGATTCGCCGCAACGTGAAGGAGAATTTCGAGCAGACTCGCGGCTCGGTCAGCGAGTACCTGAGTGCCGAGCAAGCTCGCGAGATCGAAGCCTGGCAGCTCGAGATGCTCGACAACGAAGATCGATTCATGGCGAGAGTCGATGCAGGCCGTGTTCGTGACGGCCACGGCGACCTGAGGCTCGAGCACGTTTACTTCGGCACCGATGAGTCGATCACGATCATCGATTGCATCGAGTTCAACGACCGATTTCGGTACGGCGACGTGTCCGCGGACATCGCGTTCTTGTCGATGGACCTTGCCTGGCACGGACGCGTGGACCTCGCAGAACGCTTTCTCGCTCGCTATGCCCGTGAGTCCAACGACTATGACCTCTACTCTGTGGTCAATTTCTACGAGAGCTACCGCGCGTTCGTCCGAGGCAAGGTCGCGTCGCTTCTTGCAGACGACGGCGACGCGTCTGCGGATGCAAGGGAGCGCGCGCGACGGGAGGCCCGCCGATACTTCATGCTTGCCTTGGCGTACGAGCGCCCCCCACTGGTTCCGCCGAGGGTCGTCGCCGTAGGTGGCATGATCGCGAGCGGAAAGAGTCGCACCGCAGCGACGATCGGAACGCTGCTCGCAGCTCCCGTGATCAGCTCCGACCGGACGCGGAAGCACCTCATGGGTCGGAAGCCGACCGCGTCGATGCAAGCCGAAGCATGGTCGGGCGCCTACTCCCCAGGCGCCACCGAAACGGTCTACGAGGAGCTTCTGCGGCTTGCCGACATCGTGCTCTCATCGGGGCGCCCGATCGTGCTTGACGCCTCTTTTCGAACGGCCGCGATGCGCGACGCCGTTCGGCGTTTGGCGGCACGGCACGGGGTCCCGTTCTTGCTGGTCGAGTGCAACGCCCCGCGCGAGCTCATCGCGGAGCGCCTCGCCGCGCGCGAAGGTGCCGCAACGCACGAGAGCGACGCCAGGGCCGATCTAATCGACGAGTTTGCCGCGCGATTCGAACGCATCGATGAGCTTCCGTCATCCGAGCACCTTCGGCTAGACACCTCCCGTCCCCGGGACGAGAACCGGCAGCTGCTTAAAGCGACCTTCGAGAGCTAGCCTCAACCTCGCGGACGAACCGTGAGCACAGGCACCGGCGAGTACCGAAGACAGTACTGCGAGACGCCTCCGAGCATCATCCCGCGTAGCCGCCTTTGCCCCCTGCAACCGACGAACAAGAGGTCGGCATGCATGTCGGCGGTCGCGTTGCAAAGCGTCTTGCCGATCGGCCCATCCAGCACATGCACCGTCGTATTGGCCTTCAACCCCTCGCTCACGATGAGCTGATCGAGACGGGAACGCGCGGACGACACGAGGCCTTGGAGCACGCTCGGCCATTCCTTCGGCATCATGCTCTCGGTGATCGGGTGAGGCACCACGCAGAGCAACGCCACTTCACCGTCGATTCCATCGGCGACGTCGCGCGCCCACCGAACCGCCTCGATCCCGTGTGCGGAGAAGTCGACCCCTACCGCGATACGTGCCCCCGTATAGTCTTCACGAAGCCGCCCGCAGGAGACCAGGACCGAGCAAGGCGCCTGCCGAACGACCCGTTCCGCCGTCGAACCGAGCAAACGCTCTGGGAGGCCAATCGCGCCAACCGGATCACCCACGGCGATCAAGTCGGCGTTGACTGAAACCGCGGTTCGCAAGATGGTCTCCCATGGGTGACCTTCCTCGCACGAGGTCTGGCAACTCAAGCCAAGCGCTTCGCATCGCTTGCGTTCACTTTCGAGCTCTTGAAGCGAGTTCTCGAAGCGACCTTTGAACCGCTCGCGAAGCGCTTGCGCGGCAGCCCGAGCGCCAATGGGCAGATCCCTCCACGCATGCTCCAAACCCACTTCGCTTGCGTGCACCAACCACAGAGTCGCCCCCGTGGCTCGAGCGGTCGGGATCGCGAGCTGCATCGCGCGGTGTCCTGACTCACCCAGATCCGCCCCCACAACGATGGTCTTGATCGCCATGGCTTAGGTCGGAGCAAGCGCCGTGCCAGATCACGCGCCCGGGTCGGAAAGCTCCTGAATCGCGTATTCGACGAAATCCGAATCGGTCAGCATGCCGACCAGTCGCCCGTGCTCGACGACCGGGACGCACCCGTAGCCATGCGAGCGCAGCATCAACGCGGCTTCCAGCGCGGGAGTGTCCGGGTAGACGGTGCGCACTTCTTTCGTCATGACCCATCGGGCTTCAATCCACCGGTTCATGTGCGCCTGCTCGTCAGAAGGGGCCCCCGACAGGCTCCCCTCCTGACTGCGCAGCACGTCGCGGTGCGAGATAAGCCCCAGTAAACGCTCAGAATCCGCCACCACGACATGACGGATGTTGTTGTTTTCCATCAACTGGATCACGTCCCGAAGCGGGCTCGTTGGACCAACGGTCACCGCTGGCTGAGTCATGAGGTCTCTGACCAAAAGCTGCGACATGAACTCTACTCACGCATGTTCCATGCCAGGGCTGGTCGTCAAGCCCAATGGCGCATAATATTCGTCATGTAAAACCGTGACCGCAAATTTTGCGTCACCGGATGGCGGTTTGGGCTTCAAGTATGCAGTTATTGCCTACAACATCTTGGGCTCACATTTTGCTAAGGATCACCCCGAAATGCTGGACACCTTCTATGAGCGCTTGAGCGCCCTCGACGCGACCTTCCTCGACGTGGAGAGCAAGGCCGCTCCCATGCACGTGGGCGCCGCACTCCTTTTCGATGCGAGGCCTCTGACCCTCGAACACGGAGGCCTCGATATCGAGCGCCTCACGAAATACACCGAGGCCGCATTGGATTCGATCCCCCGGTACCGGCAGCGGGTCGAATGGGTGCCTGGGTTTGGGCACCCGGTCTGGGTGGACGACGATCGATTCAACATGCACTTTCATCTGCGCCATACCCGGCTGCCACTTCCGGGGGACGAGCGCTCCCTCAAGCGTTTGGTAGGGAGGCTGTTCTCACAGCACCTCGATCGGAGCCGGCCGCTGTGGGAGTTCTGGGTTGTCGAAGGCGTCGACAACGACAGGTTCGCGCTCATCATCAAGGTGCATCACTGCATGGTCGACGGGGTCGCAGGCGTTCAGCTCCTCGAGGCGCTGCTGCAGATCAGCCCGGATGCAGTGGAGCGCGAGCCGGACAAGTGGCAGGCACGCCCGGCACCAAGCCGCACCCAGCTCATCCTGAACGAAACGAATCACCGCGTCGACGGCCTTCGTAAGCTCAGCCGCTTCATGCCGCGCGTTCGGGAAAACTTTCAAGGCCTATCGAGCGTGCTGCGGTCGGGAATGAAACCTGCTCCGAGAACGCCATTTACAGAGCACGACATCAGCCCATACCGGCGGTTCGACTGGACCTCGTTCAGCCTCGACGACGTCAAGGCGATCCGGAAGTCGCTGGGCGGAACGATCAACGATGTGGTGGTTGCCACAACGACCGGCGCGGTGCGACGTTTCCTTCTGCGCCGAGGCTCAGACGTCGACTCCATAGAAGGGTTCCGCACCGTTCTTCCCGTGAACACTAGAAAAGCTGGCGGCCTCTCGGTTGGCAATCACGTGGCCATGCTGCTCGCGGACCTCCCCGTGACCGAGCGCGACCCCCTCGAGCGACTGAAAAAAGTGATTCGCGTGACCACCGAGCTGAAGAAAGAATCAAATCAGACCGGAGGCGCAGAGCTGATCGAAGACGTGGCCGACCTCACGACCAAACGGCTCGTGTCGGAGCTCTACCGAGCTGCGATGCGATTGCGCACCTACAATCTGATCATCACCAACGTGCCGGGTCCGCAGTTCCCACTCTACATGCTGGGCGCGCCGATGCAGGCCATCTACCCAATGGTTCCGTTGATGCAGAACCAGAACCTCGGCGTCGCGCTATTTAGTTACGCTGGGGACCTGCACTGGGGCTTCAATGCGGACTGGGAGTCCTTCCCGGACGTGCACGACTTCGTCGACGATCTTTGCGTTTCGTTCGCGGAATACAAAGATCTCGCCGTTGCCCGCGCATTCGAAGTGTCGGCAGTCGAGGATGCCTCTGCGCGCGCCTAGAAACCAAATTGCCCAACGTTGGCATGCCAACCGAAAAGCGAAACAGCAATGACTAGTGTTAATACCGCATCCGAGTTCCCCGAAACGACCGCCCAGCAAAGCGCGGAAAGCTCTAAGGGCCGTGTGCTGATCGTCGACGACGAAGCGAATGCGCGGAATGCGCTCGCGGAGCTCATGGACGATGCCGGCTACTCGGTGAGCACCGCCGCCGACGGACGTACCGCCCTCCTGCAAATGGAGCAGATCGACCCCGACGTGGTCCTAACAGACCTGAAGATGCCCGGGATGGACGGGCTGTCGTTGATCGAGCGTGGGCGCCCGCTGGCACCCCACGTGACGTTCATCGTGATGACGGCGTTCGCGACAATCGACACCGCCGTCCAAGCGATCAAGCTCGGTGCGGAGAGCTACCTGACCAAGCCGCTGGAGCTCGACGCGGTCATGGCTATCGTCGACCGCGCGCTCGAACGAACGCGGTTGTCCCGAGAAGCGGCGCAGCTCCGGCAACGCGTAGACGATCGGTTCCAGTTCAACAACATCCTGGGCGAGCACCCCTCCATGCAGCGGCTGATGAAGAACGTCGCACAGGTCGCCCGGAGCCGTGCCACGGTGCTGATCCACGGCGAAACCGGCACTGGCAAGGAGCTCATCGCGGCGGCGATTCACCAGAACTCGCATCGAAAAGACAAGCCGTTCATCCGTCTCAACTGCGCTTCCTTGAGCGAAACCCTGCTCGAGTCTGAGCTTTTCGGACACGAGCGCGGCTCGTTCACCGGTGCGATGTCGCGGCGTGAGGGACGATTCAAACAAGCAGACGGCGGGACCCTCTTCCTCGACGAAGTGAGCGAGATCCCGATGAGCGTCCAAATCAAGCTGCTCCGCTTCCTTCAGGAGTGGGAGTTTGAGCGAGTCGGCGGCAACGAAACGTTGAAAGTCGACGTTCGGGTCGTGGCGGCTACAAACCGCAACCTGAAACAACGCGTGGAAGATGGTCGATTCCGCGAAGACCTGTACTACAGGCTGAAGGTCGTCCAGCTCGACGTGCCTCCACTGCGCGTCCGCCGGAGCGACATCCCACTGCTGGCGCACGCCTTTCTTCGGAAGTACGCCGCGGAGAATGCTCGCTCCGTCCAGGGGCTGACTGAAGATGCCCTGCAGCACCTGATGATCTACCCCTGGCCCGGCAATGTCCGCGAGCTCGAGAACGCGATCGAACGAGCCGTAGTCATGTGCGAAGGCGACCTGATCGACCGCGATGACCTACCGACCTCC
>CALJYC010000037.1 GCA_937984275.1 uncultured bacterium
ATCGTCGAGCAGGGCATCTTGGCACCCGACGGGGTGATCTTGATCGATGACGTTCACGTGCACGGTCCGGCTCGCGAGGGTGCAACGGCGCTGCTGCGCAAGATCGCTGGCAAGGGCGACCTGCACTACGGTAAGGGGAAGCACTCGATTCCGTATCTGCGCGATCAGGGCTTCCGGATGCTTTTCGAGGGCTACCAGGTCGTGATGGAGCGCTAGCCAGGGGGTCAAACGGGACCGACGAGCACCTCGCGCCGGCCACCGGCCTTCGAGCTTGGCGGCCCGACGACTCCCTCTTGCTCCATGCGCTCGACGAGCTTCGCGGCCTTGTTGTACCCGACGCTCAACTGCCGCTGCACGTGGCTGATCGAGCAGTAGCCGGCATTGGCGACGACCGCGACGGCTTTGTCGTAGAGCGGGTCGTCACTTTCGCCGCCGAAGCCGTCGTCTTCGCGCGGCCTGAGGATCTCTTGTTGGTATTCGGGGTCGCCTTGCTCACGCAGGAAGTCGCACACCGCCTTCACTTCGTCTTCGCTGACATAGGCTGCGTGCACGCGCTGAAGATCGCTCGCACCCGGTGGGATCATCAGCATGTCACCCATCCCGAGGAGATGTTCAGCACCGGAGCGGCCGAGGATCGTCATCGAGTCTTGGCGTTGTGAGACCTTGAACGCGACTCTGGCAGGGAAGTTGGCCTTGATCATGCCGGTGATGACGTCGACGCTCGGGCGCTGCGTCGCGAGGATGACGTGGATGCCCGCTGCTCGCGCCTTCTGTGCAAGCCTGGCGATGCAGGCCTCCACATCCTTCGCCGCGACCATCATCAGGTCGGCGAACTCGTCGACCACGACCACCACCGAAGGTAGCTTTTCAGGCTCGAAGTTCTCGGCATCCGAAGCTTCGCCGTCGGCCGGGTCGAGCAAGATCTCCTGCCCATTGGCGTCCTGTGCGCTGACCTTGCCTTTGCGCTTCGGCATGAACTTCTCCACCGGAAGATCACCGCGCAGCACACGGTCGACGCGACGGTTGTATGTATCGATGTTGCGAGCGCCTGCGTCGGCAAACATTTGGTAGCGGCGCTCCATTTCGTCGACCGCCCACCGAAGGGCGAGCGAGGCCTTCTTCATGTCGGTCACGACCGGCAGCAACATGTGCGGGATACCGTCGAAGACCTGCAGCTCGACGACCTTGGGGTCGATCATCAACATCCGGACCTCTTCCGGCGTCTTCTTTGCGAGGATTGACGTCAGCATCACGTTCAGCGCGACGCTCTTACCGGACCCGGTCGCGCCAGCGACCAGCAAGTGGGGCATCCGCGCGAGGTCGGCGTAGATCGGCTGCCCCCCGATGTCTTTGCCAAGCGCCATCGGAAGCGATCCACCCTGCCTCTCCCAGCGTCGGTCCTCGAGGATCTCCCGCAGATGAACCGTTTGCCGTTCGTCGTTCGGGAGCTCGAACCCGACGCGCGCCTTACCGGCAATGGGGGCGACGATGCGGACTTTTTGTGCTGCCAATGCCATGGCCAGGTCATCGGCCAGACCCGCGATCTTGGAGACCTTCGTCCCGCTTTGGGGCTCGAACTCGTACATCGTCACGACCGGCCCCGGATGAATCTCATCCACGCGACCCCGCACGCCGTACGCCGCAAGCTTCTCGGTGAGTAGTTCGGCATTTTCGCGAAGCGCCTCTGCATCGACGTGGATGACCGACGCATCCGGCTCATCGAGAAGGCTGCTCGGAGGTAGATGGAAGTCACGATGGCTCCGCTTCGGGCGCGTCGAAATCTCCAAGGGCTTCTGCTTGGTTTCTTTCGGCGCGACGATCGTCGGGCCCTGCGTTGCGGCTGGCTTGGACTCTGGCGCCGTTGGTCTCGGCGCGGACACGGCGACCGGCGCAGGAGGCTCAGCCGCGACTTCGTCGTCATCGTCGAAGTGCATGCCCATGATCCGGGGCTGACTCACGCGGATCTCTTCCTCGTGGAGCTCCCGCGCTTCGGCCCATGCTTCGCGCAGCGCGACGAACATCCCCTGAACTTTCGCCCACGCCGCGTGACCCAAGCGCACGAACGCTTGCGCTGCCTCTTCGAGCGTCCAAGGCGTCCTCAGGATCACGGCGGTCCCAAGGATCGCGAATCCGATGATCACGGTTCCGTAGAAGCCGAGAAGCGATCGAAGGACTTCACCCAGGAGCTCCCCCACGGCTCCTCCAGGCGATGCCCCCCACGCCGCCTTCGGCTCGACTAGCAGGTGCCCAAGCGCTGCGCCGATCACCACGAGCACGAGGGTGGAAGCCATGGTGGCCAAGCCAAGCATCGCCGTGCGCCGTCGGAACAAGCGATACGTGAGCAGGCCGCCCTCGAGTGGAAGGAACCAGGCCACCAGCCCAAACGCGAGCATCAACGCCCTGGCGAACCTGTGACCGACCGGCCCCACCAGGTTCGCGCTGCCGTTTCGTGCGTCGTATGAGATCAACGCAAGGGTCAACAGTACGGTTGCGGTCAAGGTCAGGATCGCAAGGACGTCCTGCCGCCTGCCCTCCGGCGCCACCAGATCGCCCGAAGAGGTGGTTTCGTGTGCGCTCAAGTACGCGGCCTCCTACACCGGGAGGCTATGCGTGCAGCCGTGGGTTGGTCAAGAAATCACGGGTCCTAGACGTTCTTGATTGCTTGGCGGAATCCTCTATTATCTTGCCGGGTTGCATGCCCACAGGGGATGGTTCCGCTAGTCGGATGGGTTGGACGACAAAGATCATCGTTCTTTGCTGGGTCGTTGGCGTGATGCCGGGCGTGATGTTGGCCGGCTGTCAGGTCGACAGCGACGATGTCCAGCAATGGAAGGGGACCGTCAAAGGTCCGACCCGGCTCGTCGCCGTGATAGGCAGCGACCACTACTCCCCCGAGTTGCGGACGGAAGCCGCGCTGGCGATCGTCGAGATGGATCGGAACGACGTCGACGCCTTGGCCATGCTCAAGGGAGCGCTCGACGACCTTCGCGGTGAGGACGCCCTAGCGACCGAGGCGATCGTGAGCGGAATGATTCCGCGCTTGGAAGCCTTGTTGTCCGAAGAACCCGACGAGGCGCACAAGGGTCCCGATCCCACGCAGGTACGTGCGAAGGATGCAGCGTACATGGTGATTCCGTACGCTCCCGAGGACGCGAGGGATGCGCTCATTCGTTCCGTCCTGGGTTGGTATTCGGCCGATTTCGAAGGTCGCAGTCTCGCCGGCGACTACAGTGCCGAGCAGGTGACGCGTGCGCTCGGACCGGAGGCGGCCGGCCTTCTCGTCGACGCGCTTCATGAGAAGATGCCTCCGCAGGCGATGATCAAAATCGCTGAAATTATCGGGGAAGATGGCGACGAACAGACCAAGAAGCGCGCGGGTGAGCGGCTCGTTGCGATCGAAAAACAGATGGAGAAGTCCGCCTTCGTGAAGTGGTTGGCGGGCCAAATTCGCGAGTCGATCCAAGCGTCCGGCGAGAAGGCGGACGACAATCGCGTCAACGCGTTGGCGCTCTACAATCGCGAGAACTACATCACCCAAGGCGCGCTTCCGGCGATGTGGCACGTTGGCGACCAAGAGATCGTTGCGACGCGGTTGTTGAGCATTGCGGACACCAAGCCTGGGGGCAGCGATGGCAAGGCGTGGGTCGAGCGCCTCAACGCCAGGCGAGCCATTGCACTCAAGGCGCTCGACGGGCATGTGAACCGCAAACATCTCAACCGGCTCCTTTCGATCGCGCTCGACCCGAGCAACCCGATCGAGGTTCGCGACTACGCGTTTGACCGCGTCGGAGACATTCGAAGCCGCCAGGCTATCCCCCGACTTTGGGCGCTCGTGGAGCGCCCGGGGTGCACGACGGCCTCATGCTCGGCGCCGGATAAACTCTCGAAGCGTCTTCGTTGGCGGGCGGGCGAGCTCGTGCTGTCCCTGGGCGGACCCGCGACGATCGAGCCATTTTCTCAAAGATTACCGGCTGCTGCAGGGATTCAGTACGAGCCGGAGGAGCTCGAGGGCTACGCCACGCGGATGAGCCAGATGACACCTCCGCCTACATCCACCGTCATGACACTGCTCGATTCGCAACAGTGGTGGAATCGTGTGGTCGCATTGCGCTATCTTGAACGCAGAGGTGGGGAGGCAGATATCCCCACGATGAAGCGATTGATGTCGGATGCGGGCGAAGTTTCGGGAGAAGGTTGGTCGGAGCTGAACCCTCCGGTGAAGACGGTGGGCCAAGTTGCTGACGCGGCCATCAAAGCGCTTCGGACGCGCGAGCAGGGTGACAAAAAGTGAGTACTCGAAGCGATGGGTGATCAAGGCGACAGAAAAACGGTGCGTGCCTTTCAGTGCCGCGACTATCTCTTCGAGATCTTCGATCGGATGAGCGCCGAGGCCGAGTGCTCGGTCGACTATCTAATCAACGAGGCGATGAGAGAGTACGCGCGTTCTCGCGAGCAGACCGTTGCGGCCGTCGATGCGCAAGAGCTAGTGGGCTCCGCCGTCGCCGGTGCTGCGCCCATGAGTGCGCCACCCATCGAAGCCCGGCCCGTCCCGATGCTGACACCGGTGCCCTCACGGCGCCCGACGGTGCAACCGAGGATGACCGCGCCGCCGCCGCTTCCCGGACGACGGCCTTCCGACGCGGTTGGGCGCCGAGTCCTGGTGCTTCAGTTCAACGGTCAAACCTTTCCAGTCGAAAAAGACGAGTTTATCATTGGGCGAGGTGCGCGAAGCGCAGATCTCGCGATTCGCGATGGAAATATTTCGCGAAGGCATGCGGCGGTCGTGTTTCACGATGGCGTGTACTTCATGAAAGACTTGGGCAGCACGAATGGAATCGAGTTCGCAGGTCAACGTGTCGAATCCAAGCGCATCGACGAAGGCGACGTCTATCGCATCTGCGATTACGAGCTGCGCTTCACGTATCAATGAGCACGGTCGGGCGCGCGCGGCGTGCCTCATTCTGATTGGGCTCGTTTGCTTCTTCGGCTGCTTTGTCCCCGGGGCCTCTGGGGTAGCCGACGACCTGGGTTCACGAGCGCAGACCGCCCAGCTTCAAAGCAAGCTGGGCCGAATCGAGGCGCGGGAAGACGCGAAATACGCCAAAGGCGCACTCGAGCAGGCACGCCGGGCATTGCAAACGGCGTCGGGTCCCGTCGATGACGCCAACGCGGTCTTGCGGGCGCAGCAGATCGCCCGCGCAGCAATGGTGTTGGCCGAGCGTCAGCTCGAGCGTCGCAAGGCACAGGCCGGGCTATTTGCGACGCAGCGTCGCCTCACGGCAACGCGCGAGCGCGCCAACGCGCAGCGCCGCGCCCTCGAAGCGCTGATGAGAGACCGGGCCTCGCTTGCACGCGGAGAGGGGCAGCCGTGATCTTGCGCGTGGTCTTGATCATCTGGTGCGTCGCTGGGCTGGCATGCGCTGCTCAACAAACGACGCGGACTTCGGACTCCCTCTTTGCGTCTCCAGCCGCCGAGCTTGCTCGCGAGCATGCGCCTGACCTCTACGAGCAAGCGCAGACCGCTTGGGCCGAGGCTGACGCAGCTCAGCGGCATAAAGATGTTAACGCTGCCGACGACCAGCGCACCGAGGCCCGGCTTTGGTTGGCCGCCGCCGTCGCGGAAGCCGAACGCGTGCAATTGGATCAGCGCCGCGCCGAGCTACAACGCGAGGAAGAACGATGGGCCAAACAGCTCGCCCGTGACCAAGAAGCCTCGGCGGTAGTGGCCCGCGACATCTCTCGCTTCGAGGCTAGAGCGGTCGCCCTCCACGAAGCGGAGCGGCTGTCCGCGCTCAGCGAAGACCCCACCATGAGCGACGCCACGCTCGACGCCATCTTGACCCGCGTGCGGCTAAATCTCGCCCTTGCGGAGGCCCTCGGCGCACATGAGGAAAAACTCCTGCCGTTGCGCGAGCGAGCCGATGTCATTGCGAGTAGACGACCGCATTCCGCAGACGCTGCCGAGGCGCTCCTGTTGAAGACCGAGGCGCTGATTGGGGAAACCCGCGCGCAGTGGCCCGAGCCTCGTCCCGGAGCGTCGACCGAGCTCGTCGAAACCGCGCTGGTGACTGGGTTCGCCGCCGACCGCGCGGGGAGCGGAGTGCTGATCCGCTCCGAGCGCTTCTTCACGTCCAGCGGGCAGGTGTCGAGCGCGACCGTCAAACGATTCCATGGGCTGCTTGCAGCGTTTCCTCATGGTCCCGTGGCCTGCCAGGTCGCGGTCCCTGAGCTTCGGAGTCGCGTTTGGGCGCGACGCGTCGCGCTGCTGGTCGAGCGGCTACGACACATGGAGGACCCCGGGAGAGTATCGACCGGCATGGTCGTCACGCAGTCGCTCAGCGCCGGCGCGGTGCAATGCACCTTCGCCGCCTATCGCGGGTTTTGACGAGGCAGGCGTACGTCAATCGAGCGTGCGAAAGGACTCTTGGGCAGCGGCCTTGGTGTGGTCAGAGCTCGGCACGTGCTTGGGCGGCGGCGGGAATTCGGTCACCGAGATCCGCGTCAGGCGACTACCCACTTCGAGAATCGACACGTCGACCTTCGTGGGGTTGACCTCCGAGCCGCGGACGCTTGCCCGCTTGTAGATCGCACCTTTGCCGCGACGCTCCACGTTGCCTGTGACCATCATTGGCCCGATGTATGCGAGCACTTTATCGATCGGGGCCTGGATTCGATACACATGGTGGAGCTCGTCTTCGCGGGACAACTCAGAGCCACGCGGAAGCCGGATTCCCACGACGTAGTCGTCGGACGGAAGCAACTTGCCTTGCGCATCGTAGTTCCGAGCGATGGGGTCGTGGGTCGGCGTCTTGCTGTCTGCCTTTTCTGCCGGCGCATCATCGCGCACGGTCCGAGCGCTGCGTTCGGGCTCCGATGTGCAACCGGCGAGCGCCACCATCAGGGGCAGGACCAAGAGCCGCGATCCACGCATCGGGTGCCGAGCTACCACTCTCAGGCCGATCATTCCAGCGTATCCGCCATGCCCGAGACGACGGTGAAGCCTTCAGGCGCCGTGATCGCTTCCTCGAGAATGTTGATCGACAGGCCCCCGCTCGTCGCCGCAGATCCGCTGAGGTGACCCATCAGCTTGAATTCGCGCCCGCTGGTGGCGTACGGCATCGCGAGGGTGGCGGTCGTGCCGTCGAAGGGATCGGTGACATCGACGTTTTGCGTCGTCGTGCAGACCAGAACCTGACCGACCTGCAGGCCGACGAGCAGCGCGTTCTCCAGCTCCGGGATGTCGTTTGAGTCGAGGTTGGTGGTGGGGTTGCCGAGGACATCTTCGAGCAAGGGAACCTGGTCTCCTGGGCTCAACGGGTCATCCAGGTACTCGAGACCAAAGATTCGGCTGCCGCCGAACGGACACGCGTCGATGGCCGTGCCTCCGCCCGCCTTGAAGGACCCGAAGAAGACCTGTCCGCCGAAGAGCTCGAGTGGGCCGGTCATCTGTTCGCCAGGGTCGAGCTCGATTTCCCAGTTGAGCCGTCCCTCG